>JAQUSD010000006.1 GCA_028715295.1 Candidatus Nanoarchaeia archaeon | reverse complement strand
AAATCGTATGAAAACCGGTTATTCATTATTGCACCATACACATTATTTGTTTATAATTATTTCTTTGTTTTTGGTTTTTCCTGCTTTGATTCTTCATTAACTTTGTCCACTATTAATGAGTGCTTTGCAAGCTCCTGCCCTCCAACAACTTCAGGAAGTATGACTTCATCAGCGCCTGCAAAAAGCATTTTTTGTGCAATCCTTTTGTCATTGCATCTTGCAACAACCCTTATTTTAGGATTGAGATGTTTTGCGGCCATAACAAGAAAAATATTATCCTGGTCTTCACCAAGTGAAGCAATAAGTGATTTTGCTTTTAAGACGCCTGCTTTTATAAGAATTCTTTCATCAAGTGAATCCCCATCCATTACAAGAAACTTCAAATCTTCAAGATTTTTTAAAACTCTGTCATTGTAATCAATCCCAATACATTTTACATGCATCAACTTAAGGGATTCTATGGCATTCCTGCCAACTCTTCCAAGTCCGCAAACAATGACATGATTCTTTAAAGTTTTCATTCTGGTGTAATGTACTATGCTTCTGAATTTAATCTTTGTGATGGCCATGAAAAATGTAGACGCAAGATAATACATAATGCCGACAGAAACAAAGACAATTGCAAGGTAAGCAAAACCCTCAAACACGCTTGATGTGGTAACATCAATATTCTGGTTAAGAAGTATTCTCTTTGTAACGTCACTTACCGCTTCTGAAAGTGGTGCTCCTTTAATAAAAGAAACAACAGTTCCTCCAAAAAAAAGAACTGCGATAAGTGCAAGAAAAACTAGGCCTATAACCACAAAATCTTTTTTAATTGAACGTTCACTTACTATGTTGAAAAAAAATCTTGGGGGCATATCAATTAAAATGAAATTACATAATATATAGTTTTACATAATAAACTCGACGTGCTTTAAACCATAGAAAATCTTTCTTATTATGGATACAAACTCAGCAATGTTGGGGTTGAACGGATTTCCTCCGCATTTTATTATAATTGAACTGGACGCCTGAATTTCATCCATGTTGTCTTCATACATTGCCATAAACTCCTTAACCATCTCTGTTGAAGTTAAATTTCTTAGTTCTGTTGATGAATTAATTGAAAGTTCAATAACATTATTGTTTTTTGTATATGAGCTTTTTATTCTTGAAATCCTGTCTGGAGAGAGTGTATAAATCTTAGAAAATCCTTTTATTTCAACATCCATTACCTGCATATTTGAACTTGTTACAACCATAAATGAAAGAACACTGCTTTTTATTATAAATAGTAAGTTTATCAATAATTAAACAAAAAGGTTTATTTAGGTAAACCAATTAATTGAAGATATGGCTGTAAGTATAACAATTCCGCAAATAGGTGAGAAATCAAATGCAAAAGATTACATTATTTCTATACTCAGCCATGAATGGCCCCTTAACCCAAAGCAGATACATAACAGAATAAAATCAAAATATGGGTATGACATTACATATCAGGCAACATACAAAACAATAAAAGAACTTTTTTGTCAGGAGGTAATTTCAAAAAAGGGGGCGCTTTATGAATTAAACCTGAAATGGATTAAAGAAGTTCACAGATACACTGAAATGGTTGAATCAAACTACTACACCAAAAACAGGCTCAATCTAATTGACGGCATAAAAGACGCAAAATCAAACGGTGATTTAACAGTACTCACTTTTGAGAATTACTTTGATGTTGAAAAATACCTATATTATATGCAGAAGCATTATATATTGAGTTCTGGAAAAAAAGAAATTGTTGTAAGCCACCACAAAAATGAATGGCGTCCTGTTTTTTATCTCAGAGCAGAATACAATTGGGTTAAAAAATTAAGAGAGATGGAAAATGAGATATATGTTCTTTGTTCAGGGAGTACTGCCATTGACAAATGGTGTTCTGGTTTTTATAACAAAATAGGATGTAATGTAAAAACAGGAGTCAATGTTGCAGAAACAAATGAACTTATGGTTTTTGGTGATTATATAGTGCAGATATATGTGCCTGAGGAAATCCACAAAAAAATAAATGAGACATACTCAAATGCTCAGAAAATTGAGGATGTACAGATTGACAAAACTTTTGAGGAAATTTTCGGAAAAATAACAGAGATTAAAGTTATAATAAACAAGGATGCTAAAATGGCTGAAGAACTTAAAAATAAAACCATGAATTATTTTAAATAAAAAACGATATGTAAAAGGGTTTTTATACTAAAAAATTTTAGAATAATGTATGGATAAATCCATCATAATCCCTGCTGTTCTGCTCGTTTTTTTAATACTTATAGTCATTGCTCTGCCAGCACCGACAGCAACACAGAATATATTTGATAAAATAGGACAGTTCTCATCTGAAGAGGATTTTATAAGTTATTTAAGTGAATCAGCAGGAAGAAGCTATTCAATGTATTCAATCAATGCGATGAGAAGTCTTGCTGAAACAGGAGGCGCTATGTCTCCTTCAGTAGACACTGCTAAAGAATCACAATCTGCCGATTCAGAGAGTAGTGATAGTAGGTATTCAGAAACAAATGTCCAGGTTTCAGGAATTGATGAACCTGATGTTGTAAAAACAGACGGGATAAACATTTATTTTTCAAATTATCCAAGCACTAAAGTAATAAGTGCTGTTCCTGCAGAAAACATGGCTATTTCAGACAGCATAACCGGCTATGGAAATCTTCTGCAGAATGAAAACAGCATTATGATAATTGATTATAGCAGAATAGAAAGTTATGACAAATCAAATTCTGAATTAGTCTGGAGTCATGAATTTGAAAATTCATATTATGTTGATGCAAGACTATATGGGGAGTACATTTACGTTATAACAATGACTTATATAAATTCAAACAAGCCCTGTCCGATAGGAATCATGGGGGGTGTCACTGTAAGGTGTGTTGACATATACTACCCCATTGTTCCGATTGAGGCTGATTCAACATACCACATAACAGCAATAAATGCTGAAACTGGAGAAATTAAAGAAAGTGTTTCATTTGTTGGAAAATACGGGCAGGCAATTTACATGTCTGAAGAAAATATTTATGTGACATATTCGATTTACAATGACATGCAGATGGGATTTTACTTAACACAGATTAATGATTTGTTCCCGCAGAGCGTGATTTCAAGGATAAACACAATAAATAATTATGACATAAGCGAATATTCAAAGAAATACGAAATTGAACTGGCAATGTACAGTTACATTGCAACATTAACTCAAGAACAGAGTCTTGAACTACAGACAGAAATGTTCGACAGGCTTGAAAAATATAACGACGAAACTAAAAGGGAATTAACAAAGACAGGGATAATCAAAGTTTCTCATGAAAACGGAAATCTTGAAGTTGATGCGGTTGCTGAAATACCAGGTTACTTGCTCAACCAGTTCTCTTTAGATGAATATAACAATTATCTTAGAACAGCAGTAACAGTTGGAACCTCCAGCACTGCAAATGATATTTATATTCTCGATTCAAATCTTCAAATTGCCAGTAGCATACTTGATTTAGGAATTACAGAAAGAATTTACTCAGCAAGGTTCATTGAAGACAAAGGCTATCTTGTGACATTCAGGCAGACAGACCCTTTTTATGTGCTTGACTTGTCAAATCCGCTAAGTCCGTCAGTATCAGGAGAATTAAAAATACCGGGTTATTCTTCTTATCTCCATCCAATTGATGAAGACACAATACTTGGGGTAGGTAAAGAAGAGTTATATATGAAGATTTCAATGTTTGATGTTTCAGACGCTTCAAATCCAATTGAGACATCAAAGTACTCTCTTGAAGAATACTGGAGCGAAGCACTTTATAACCATCGCGCATTTTTAATTGACAGGGAAAAGGAAGTTTTCTTCCTTCCAGGCGGAAAAGGAGGATATGTATTTTCCTATAATGAAGAAATAAGTCTTGTTGCATCAGTTCCTTCAGATTACGGCATGAGAAGAGCAGTATATATCGGAGATGTAATGTATCTAATAGCTTCTGAAAAAATAACAGCTCTTGACGAAAACACATGGGAGATAATAAATGAACTTGAACTTCCGCAGGAAGATTATCCTATTTTTATTGAAGGAGAAAGAACACCAGAAAGTTCTGGCGAAGGAGTATCTGGAAGCACTGAAATAGATATTCCTGTTAAATAAAATGCAGGGGAAGGGATTCGAACCCTCGTAGGCACTAAGCCACTGGATTTCTCAGTTCATCGGATTATTCATCCTCAGCACTCAAGACGCTCTCTTGAGTCCAGCGCGTTTGACCGCTCCGCCACCCCTGCATAAAGCAGTCAATAGAACTAAATCACAAAAACTAATTTAAAAACATTTCTTTTTAGATTTCTTCCTTTATTTTCTCAAACTCACTTCTTAATTTTTTAATCCGGTTTATGTATTCCATTGCTTCCTTTGTCATAGGTTCATCTTCCCTTTCAATATCAGGAACTTCCAGTGTACCATTTTCTTTCTTCTCTTCCTTAGGTTTTTCTTTTGGTGTTTCCTCTTTTTTCGCCTGAGGCTTTATCTCCTGTTTTGCTTCTTTTTTTTCATCAGCAGGTATAATTTCAAGTTTTGGAAGTTTTTCTTTTTTTGACTTTTCTTTTGATTTAACAACGGGTTTTGGTTTATGAACATTAGGTTTTTCTTCTTTCTTCTCCATTTTGACAGCAGTTTCTTCAAGCATCTTTACTTTCTGCTGTAGTTTCTTTATTTTAGGAGGTATTTTCTTAGGACGCCCTCTTACATCCCCTTCCCCACCAGGCAGGTGTAAAAGAACAGAAGCCATTGCAGAATCTATTTTTGAGAAAAGCTGCTTCAGATCTCTCCTTATTTTTTTATTCTTTTTTCTAAGAACATAAAGTTCAGAAACTAATTTAGCGAATTCATGAAGAGAAGAATTGAAATCATCTACTGTTTCAACTACTTCAAGAGCATTTTCAACTTTTGTATGAGTAGGCTTCATCAGAATAAAAAAAGAATTTGTTGTTTATAAAAATAATCTTTTATTCCGTAATCTCTTCTTCGCCAGTATCCATTGATGGGATTGCAGCTTTGGACATAATTATAATGTCTCCAACAGCCTTAATAAGCTGGTGTGGCACTATAACTCCTTTTGCTCCTCCAAGGGAACGTGCAAGCACGCTGTTTTTAGAAGAAACTACTCTCCAGCCGAAAACCTTGTTGTCTTCAAGGATTGCTTCTTCTATCATTCCAAAACGTTTTCCATCATCTGTAAAAACAGGCATACCATATGTTGATGAAACATTCATAATTTGTAACATGTTTTAACCACCTACTAATTTAATACTCACACGTCAATAAATAAAAAGCTTTTCATCTGATTAGGATATATTAAAAGATAAGGATAAAATAAAGTTTAATGCTGTAAAAGTGATAAAAAGAGCATTATAACTTTTCATGCGTCAGGAATTTGTCTCATAAATGCTTTTTTCTGCCTCTTGTTTTTCAACAGGATGGGCTTTCTTCTCCTTTTCAGATTCTGTTTCTGCATTTTCAGCTGTTTCTTTCAGGTCTTTTTTTATCTCCTTTTTCTTCTTGCTGAAATAATCTTCAAAAACAGGAGTAACTTTAAGTTTGTATGTTTTCCCAAAGGGCTCCTGCTCAACAAAACCCTCTTCAAGAAGCATTTTTATGTGTTCATAAGCCTTGTTGCCCCTTATTTTAATTACTGTTGACTGCTTAATTGGGCCCCTCCATGCAATTACTGAAAGTGTTTCAAGAACTGATTTTTTCATCTCCATAGGTACCAAATCAACAGCATAATCTACTAAATCATTTCTGATTCTCATTCTCCATTTTTCACCCTCACTTACAATAATAATCCCGCTGTTTCTTCTTTCATATTCACCTTTTAAATCCTTTAAGTTGTTTTCAACAGCTTCTTTTTTTTTCTTCAGTATTTTTCTTATTTCTTCAGCTGTCATGCCTCTTGTTTTTGCAAAAAGCAGAGCTTCAATCATGTCTTTCATCTTCTTCATTTACCTCCACATATAAAGGACCGAAAAGCTCTTCCTGCTTAAGATTAACTTTTCCGTTATTTGCAAGAAACATCAAAGGCATAAAAGTCCAGACAACATCCTCTCTTTTTTTGCTCGGAAGAATCTCCTCAAAAAGAAGTTCATTTCTTTTGAACTTCTTAAAAAAATCTTTTATTCTGTTAAAAACTTCTATCATTTTGTCTTTAATATTATATTTTGATTTTTTTACTTCAAGCTCTTCTTTTCCAGTTATAATTGGGTGTCTTATTTCCCTTCTTGTATTTACCTCTATTGCTTTTTTAAGAGCGTCCATAAGTTCAGGGAGAGTTACTCTTCTGTCTCTCGGGAATGGAACATTTGGCTCAAGAGTGAACTGGTTAAAATCAAACTCAAAAACTTCATCCTGCTTTTCAGAAACCTCCCTCTTTTTCCTGCCTAAAATTTCGTCAAGCTCGACTTTATCAGATTTCATTTTAAGAAGAAGCGCTGCTGCAAGAATTACTTTTCCAGAAAGCCTGAAATCAAGCTTTTGAAGTTCTTTTATTTTTCCAGAAAACTCAAGCGACAATTTAGAAACATCAATATCCCAGGGATTCATTTTTTCCTGTTCTATAATTTCATAAATCATTCTCTCCCAAGTAACAGCGTCTCCTGAGAGTATCATTCCAATAAATTCATCATGTTCCAATTTTCCACCCGCCTTAAGCATTAACGCAGTGATGCTATCATTTCTTCAAGCTGGCCCATACTGCGGTAACCTACAACTTTATACTGGCAGTTAAAAACCATTGTTGGGGTTGCACTAACTGCATATTTATTGACTAAAGGTCTTGAAACAGCATTGTTGTAATCAATATATTCAACAACAACAGCATCTCTATACTTTTCTGCTATTGCTTCAATTATTGGCTTTTGTTCTTTGCAAGGATAACAATTGTCCAAATAGACATACTGAAGTTTTATTCTGCTTCCCGCACATGAAACAGAATTTTCTACTTTTATAAAATCACTGTGCGCTACGCTTAAGCCAGTAAGCGAAGGATTCAGTATGTAGATAAACAAAACAAAAACCACGCCTGCCAAAGCCAGATAGATAGCTTTTTTTCTGTCAATTTTTTTTAAGTTAAGTTTTTTCATTTTAGTTCATATAAGAGAGTTTTTCTTTTTCTATCTGCCCTCTCTTATTCATATCCTCTTCCATTTTCTTATATGTTTCTATTTCATCCTTGTCAAGACTTGGTTTTATCTTTTCAAGAGCTTTTGTAAAGTTCTTCATTGAAACTATTTTAGCATCCTGTTTCTCCCTAAGTGCAAAAAGAGCAGCTTCCCTGCACACGGACTTTATATCTGCCCCGCTGTATCCCGCTGTTTTTTCAGCAAGCTTTTTCAGATTCACATCTTTTTCAAGAGGCATGCCTTTTGTGTGCACTTCAAATATTTTGATTCTTGATTCTTCTTCAGGAGGTTCAACAAGTATCATTCTGTCAAGCCTTCCTGGACGAAGAAGAGCTGAATCAACTATGTCCGGACGGTTTGTTGCTCCAATAACAACAACATCTCCAAGAGCTTCAAGCCCGTCCATCTCAGTGAGTATCTGGTTTACAACTTTTTCAGTGACATCGCTTCCATAGTTTCTCCCTCTTTTTGGGGCAATAGCATCTATCTCATCAAAGAAGATTATTGAAGGAGATGCCTGTCTTGCTTTTCTGAAAATTTCCCTTATTGCTTTCTCGCTTTCTCCAACCCACTTTGACATGATTTCTGATGCTTTTATTGAAATGAAATTTGCTTTACTTTCTGTAGCTATTGCTTTTGCGAGCATGGTTTTTCCGCATCCAGGAGGCCCATAAAGTAGAATTCCTTTTGCAGGTTCTATCCCAAGTCTGCGGAACGAATCAGGACTTTTAAGAGGCCACTCAACGCTTTCAATCAATTTTTCTTTTGTATCTTTAAGTCCACCGATATCTTCCCAATGCACTTTCGGAACTTCAAGGAATATTTCCCTCATAACACTTGGACGCACTAATTTGAAAGCCTGTTCAAAATCTTCTTTTGTAACTTTAATTTTCTGGAGCTGTTCATTTGTAATTTTCTGGTCATCTGTCATATTGATTTCTTTCTGAAATCTTTTAAGAGCAAACATTGCTGCTTCTTTTACAAGAGACGACAAGTCCGCACCCACATAACCGTATGTTGTTTCTGAAATCTTATCAAGATTTACATCTTCTTCAATAGGCATATGTCTTGTGTGGATTGCCAGAATTTCTTTTCTTCCTTTTCTGTCAGGGACACCAATCTCAACCTCTCTGTCAAATCTTCCGGGACGCCTCAATGCAGGGTCAAGCGCATTATGGCGGTTTGTTGCTCCAATAACAATAACATTTCCTCTTGATGAAAGTCCGTCCATCAAGCTGAGTATCTGTGCAACAACCCTTCTTTCAACTTCTCCCTGAACATCTTCTCTTTTTGGTGCAATTGCATCTATTTCATCAATGAAAATTATTGCTGGTGCATTTTTTTCTGCTTTTGCAAATATTTCTCTTATTTTTTTCTCGCTTTCACCATACCACTTTGACATTATTTCTGGTCCGCCTACTGAAATGAAAAAAGCTTCTGATTCATTAGCAACTGCTTTTGCAAGCATGGTTTTTCCGCATCCTGGAGGCCCATAAAGAAGAACTCCTTTTGGGGGTTCAACTCCAAGTCTTTCAAAAAGTTCAGGATGCTTGAGCGGAAGTTCAACCATTTCCCTTAATTTCTCAATTGCTATGTCAAGTCCGCCAACATCTTCATAAGTAACTGCAGGAACTTTTCTTTCATTTATTTCAACAGCTTCTGTTGAAACAATAACCTCCGTATCATTTGTAATTAAAACAGGGCCGGAGGGATTGGTGGAAGTAATCATCCATTTAATTCTTGATGCCCCCATTGGAGCGAACATGTCTTTCATAAAGCTTTCACTTATCATGCTGAATATATCATCTTCAAAAGGTGAGCCTGTGAATGTTCTCTTTCTGCTTCTTGTGCCTCCAAGACTTATAATGTCTCCTTTAAGCACAGCTCTGCCTAAAAGACTTGCTTTAAAAGAATCTGTGCTTCCCATTATCTTAACCTGATATCCTTCATGAGGAACAGGTGCGATTGTAATTTTTTTAGCCATCTGGTATTCAGGTATGTATACTTCAACTACTTCGCCTATGCTTGTTTTTGCATTTCTTCTTAAATCCCCATCCATTCTGATGAGATTTAATCCAATATCTGCAGGATATCCTCTTGCAACTATTGCAACAGTTTCTTTTTCTCCTTTTATTGCAAGAACACTGCCAGGAGAAACACCTAGTTTTTTCATAGTGTCGCCGTCCAGTCTGACAACACCGTTTCCTACATCGTCCTGAACTGCTTCAGCAACCTGTAGTTTAAGTACAAATGGAGTTTTCTTATTACTCATTGTTATCACCTTGTTGTATTCTCTTGAATGTAAAAACAACAGTCTGTGTTTTAAGCACAGGCTTTTTGCTCCTTCCTTCATTGACAAATTCAATCATCTTGCAGCTGTTAAGCATCTGCAAATCAGTGAACACATTTTTAATGTCTCTGTCAACAAATTTTGCAAGCTCCCTTATTGAAGAAGGGTGGTGCGTTCTTATTTCTCTTAAAAGCTCCATCCTTTTCTGGGTGAATACTTCAAAAAAGTTGTCCTGAAAAGGGTCAAGAAACATAGTCTCTTCATCTAAAAGTTTCCTCATCCTTTCAAACATCTTATCCATAGTATGTTGGTTATCATACCAACACTTATAAATATTTTGGTGTTTGACACCAACATAAAAACATCCTTATCTTTTAAAACCTTTAAAACGGATGAGTGATTCAAGATTTGGAACTAAAAAAGCAATGACTGCTATAAAAAGGAGAGCATCATTTGCAACCCCGAACTCATAGTAATTATAATATTGTATCAAAAATAATACAAGAACAGCACAACCAACAACATCAAAAACTGCAATAATTTTTTCCTTAAGTCCTGATTTTTCTTTTATGCTTTTGAATTTACCTACAATTGCAAGAACAAGAAACCCAAATATAAAGTAAACAAGATAACCACCAATCACGGGTATTGTGACTTCTTCCATATCAATAAATACTGAATTATTACATTATAAAATTATTGCTAACCGAAATAACGTCTTAGATTGTAATCAACATAATCACTCAAACTTTTCATAAGCTTACAGCTTCTTTCAAAAATTTCTTCATTATATTTGTTATTTTTAACATGACTGAGAATTTCAAGAAGTTCATTTATCTCAGAACCTCTAAACAAGTGTTCATCCCATACAGCGGTTTTTCTTAATTCTATATAGAAACTAATAACATGTTCCAATCGTTTTTCATCTTCTATTGTTCTTTCTTTTCCTTTTTTATAATCATCTAGAATAATCAAAGTCCGATTGAAAACTCTGTGGAAATTTTTACCAACTTCTTCAACAAGCATTATTTGTTCCTTGTCCGCATACAAAGGTATTTTTGGGTCTGGACCAAGAAGTTCCTCAATAGGTTCTGTTCCTCTGAACTTCCCCAGGAAATCCTCAAATTTAGAATATTCTTCTTTTGAATATCCCTCTTTGTTTAATTTTTTCAAAGATTCTAAAACATCTGAAACTTCACTGACATTGCGTGTTTCTTTAAAAAAATCTTCCAGAGTTTCAATATAGTCAATGAAATAAAGAAGGCTTTTTTTAGCATCAATACCCTTTTCAAAATTACTGCTTAAACAATAAAAAGCATTGACAAAAGCATTATGGTAGTTCTCTTTCAGATATTCCCGCTTTTTTTCATTCATTTTTTTCTCCCAAATTAATTGGAGTTAAATTTATTTAAATATTTAGTTGATTTGAAAATAAACCTTATTATTTACATCTTTTTTAAATCACTTAATCTTGGAAGATGTCTTGCACCTAATCCAGCAACACAGTATGCTGATGTTTTAATACCTGTTTTCATACAATCTTCAAGATTCTTTTCTTTTAAATAAGAGTAGATAAAACCTGATGCAAAAGAGTCTCCTGCACCTGTTGTATCAACAACAGGGATATCATGAATAGGTGTATGAAACTCCTCCATGCCCGTTCTTAAATAAGCGCCTTCTTTTCCAAGCTTAACTGCAACAATCTTTGTACCTACTCCATTAATTTTCTTTGCACCGTTCTGATAATTTGTATTTGTTATTTTATGTATCTGCTCCTTATTGGGAAAGAAAACGTCGGTGTATTTTAAAACAGGAATTAGTTTATCCAGTTTATAACTAGATAAGGTGCTTCCTGGATCAACAGAGATTGTATGTGTTTTATGAAATTTTTTAACAACATATTCTGCTATGTCAAGACTTACTGTTGCAAGATGTATGTGCTTGAAACCACCCACATAAGATGACTTTAAATTTGATTTTTTTAAATCCAAATTTGCGCCTCTGAAAGCAAACATATTCTTGTTTCTTTTCTCAGTTATAATAACAACCTTCCCTGAAGGTTGTTCTGAAAACATTAAACCTTTTGAATCAACACCTTCCTTTTCTAAATCCTCCTTAAGAAAATTTCCAAAAACATCTTTTCCTATAACTCCATGAAAACCTGCCTTAAGCCCAAGACGTGCACATCCGACTGCGAAATTAGCTGCTGAACCCCCACCCGTTACAAGCATTGGCACTTCTTTTTCTTCTGTTTCTTTTTCAAATACAGAATTAACATATATGTCTGTATTAACAGTGCCTATTGAGACAACATCTTTCATTATGCTATTAAAGAAATTTTCTCTGCTTTAATAAGTTTCTAATGGATTTCGTCGCTGCTTATTGTTGGTGTTGTCCATAAATCCCAGTCATTATCAGGTAGAACTTGCAGATTATTGAGATTATAATACTCTCTGTTTAAGTCATAATTGTCATAGAATCCTGTTGAAACTTGGTAAACTTCCCCAGTATCAGGGTTGTACACTCTGCCATAACCCAGAACTGCATCTGAACGCTTTTCAGAGAGGATATCATCAACTCTATTTCTGCTGTTCCAGGCATCCATGATAATATCAGAAGATTCACTTAATGTCTGTCCTGCTTTCAACGCTCCGGACAATGCCTGAGCCTGCTGATGAAGGCATGATGAAACATATGTGTCTTTAATAGTGTAATTGTATATAACCTGCATTAACATAGGTTCGTGCGTTCTTAATCCGCCTAATTCATATGTCACACCGATAAAAGTCATAGCATAGCCAAGATTAGGATATTCAAAGTTGTAAATCTCAATATAAAACAAGCCTTCTCCATAAATTCCATCTTGTTCAAATATAGCTCTTATAATTTTAGCTTCATCTGCATTGCTCAATATCTTTGACGGACTGTTCTCAGAGGAGATTATTTCAAAGTTCTCCATCTTTGGTGCACCCGGAGCTATCGTGCTCATTACATAAGCCTCTGCAAGTTCTTTAAAATGATTGAGAAAATTTTCAGATGTGAAAGGGACAACAACAGGAGAATCAATGTAAAACAGAGGATAACCGCCTATTGACATATAGTATTCGTCAAAGTCTTTCTGCTCCTGACTTGTATAAACTGGGCCTGCTTCTGAGAAATAGAACACTTGGTTTATTGTATTATTTGGATTAAAAACCACAAAAGATTTTGTTGCACATTCTCCGTATGCTGTTGTACTCCATCCCTTAGGAACCATTAATGAAACTGAGCCGTCTGTCCATTCTTCAAACTCAACTTCATTTTGAGCAGAAGTAGTATTTCCCACAGGGGTTTCAATTATAGGAATATCTGTAACTGGTTCAGGCTCTTCAGTGTCGCAGATATACTCACATATGCAGTCAGGATAAGCTCCGGATATGTTCCAACTTCCAACACACTGAACATGGGGCTGTGATTCGCAGTATTCAATGCATTCCAAAAGCGTATTATTTTCTTTTGAAGTTTCCTTTATAAGACAGGCTATATCATATGTATCCTTGTCAACCCATAATTTCATGCTTGTGTTTTCTCCTGAAATAACTGCATAGTAGTAATCTTTGACATCAATTGTCTTGCCACATAATTCAAGTATCTCTGAAAGGTGGTTTTGTGTATATTCAGCGTTCCAGTAAACAACTGAAAAATCAGCATCAGAATATTGACTTAAAAAATCCTTAACCTGAGGAAGTGCTTTTATTACTGAGTTTATATTTTCCGATGTGCATCCTGCAACTAAAATTGCTGAAGTTAATATAAAAAAGGGCAGGATTTTTCTCATTAATTCTATATTTATTTTTGCACCTATATAAAATTTGTTAAACTGCTAAAAATTCTGCGAATTTATCAATAAGATAATCAACTTCACCAACAGCAATATCTCCAAATGCTTGACTAAAATTTATCTTTGAGACTATGATTGAATTCATTGATGGAGAAGTTTCATGAAGCATTAAATAAAGAAGCCCTTCTTTCTCATTTTCCGGACTGAAGCAGAGCATGCTCATTTTTGTTTTTTCAAAAACATGTGTATTGTTGTTCAGTTCATCAAAAAGAACGTCTGAGATTTCATTATCCTGAAGACAATAATTCACAACTTCATAAAAATCCCTGAATAAAAAACTCCTGTCAATAGCTAACCTCCTCTGATAAGTGCACGAATCTCCCCCACATCTTGCTTCAAAAACAGAAGGTGAGTCGTAGCCGGATATGACATCTTCCCCTCTTTGAATTGTAAACTTTCCAGTTTCCATGAATATAAATTTATGAAAAAGATTTATAAATCCTTAGAAAAACGCATTAAACATGAGTAATGTGGACAAAATCAATTTTTATCTTGAGAGAAGTTCATTAAAATCAAAAATGGGTGATGTTGAAGGTGCTCTAAAAGAACTGGATGAGCTGCTTGAATTTTCCCCTGAAAATCCAATAGCACACAACAACAAGGGCATAATAAAAATGGATATTTTAAATGATTTTGAGGGTGCTGTTTCAGAATTTGAAAAAGCAGTTGAAAAAGAGCCTAAACAGGCTGAATTCTGGTTTAATTTAGGACTTGCGAAGATGAACTGCAATAAGCTTGATGATGCTCTTGACTGTTATAGTAAGGTTTTTTCTTGCCATGAACAGGTCGTGGTTCAGGATAATAGAATATTTTCAATGAGGTTTGCTGCTAATTATAACATTGGTAAAATACTTTTCAATCTTGGTGAGTTTGGTGAGTCTGAATTCTATCTAAGCAACGCAATTAAAAACAATCCTAAAATGCACGAGCCATACACCGCGCGAGGGCTTGTTAATTTAGCAATGAGGAAATATAATAAAGCACTGGGTGATTTCAAAAAAGCACATAAGCTTAATCCTTCAAAAGCGAATGAAAACAACATAAAAAACTTGGAACTAAAATTAAGGTATATTAGCATCATTAAAAATGCTTTTTCTGAAAATGAGCTTATAGATAATGGATTTTTAATTGATAAAATTTCGGACATGGCTGTTTTTGTTGAAAATGGAACTGGAATTAAAAAATTTGGTGTTGTATTTAAATATGAAGATGCGGAAAAAACTTACTCCATTGAATTTGACAATTATATTATTAACATACGGCTATTAGACTGAGAAATCTTTAAAACAGTGTGATTTCTTTTTAAATTCATGAAAACTGAGACTTTTCTTTTAGCATTGGGGGTTACCATGATGTTTGGTTTTCTTTTTGCAATGGGTTCATCAACCATCTCAGGCATGGCTTTGCTTAAAATAGAATCTTCTGTCGAGGTTTATGCTTCAGGAAAACCCGGGGGTTATGTGTTCTGCACAGTTGAAAATACCGGAAATTACAGGGATGCATTTGAAGTAAAAGCTGTTGTTTTTGACAATGAGTTAAACAACCAGTTTTATTCAAAAATAATCAGTTTGGATTCTGGTGAAAAAACAACAATAAGTTTTAAGTTTAATACTGAATCATTTGATTATTCATCAAAAAGAGTTTCATGTTATATATTGGATTAAATCCATTACTTCTTTTTTTTCTTCATAGCAAATTCAGAAACTGCAAACCCCACAAATCCTGAGCCAAGCCCTATAAATAATCCTGCAGCAATGTTGTTAAAAAGAAAACCAAAACCAAGCCCAAGAAGAACTCCTGCAGGTATAAACAACCCCCCGGGGTTTTCATTCTGTTTTTGCCTGTTTTCAGATTTGGCCATGCATAGGATTAATGATTCTAAATTTATATAATTAATTGAGGGTGATTAAAACTGATATTCTGTTCCGTATTTTACTTTTGTTCTTTTCTTAAAAAAATCAAAAACCTCTGGTTTCTCAGTGTGTATTGGGTAAAGAATCTTTGGATTCATTTCCTTAATCATTGAAGTTATATCATCTCCTGATGCATGTCCTGAGGAATGTATCTGGTGTGCAGGGGAAAGTCCGTATCTATCAAGCCAGTTTCTCACTCTTTTTTCATCAAGTTCCATTTCATCGCTGAATGGTTCACATATGCTTCTTATGTGGATGCTTTCTTTTTTTGGCTTAATATCTATTAAGTTGTTAAGCTGGAAGTAATTCATGAACATAAGATATTTTTCCTGGTTTTGTCTTATCTCTTCTGCTGTTATTATGTTTTTTCTTTCAAGATACTCTTTTTCAGTAGATTGGGTGTAGTCCTGGGCTATGATTTCTTTTGGAAATTCACATCTCCCAATTATGCCCCAGGATTTTTTAGGCATAAAAATCCTGATGTTTTTGTCATTTGATTTTGGAAGTTCATCAACGCCTACTGAATCAAGCAGGTCAAGAAGCATGGCTTGTCTTGCTTCAATAACAAGGATTCTGTTATTGTCAACAGATGTGTTGTAAAAAGTAAGAAGTCTGTCAGTATCCCTTATAGGAAAATTTGCTATTGCGATTCCTTTTTTTTCATTAAGTAGTTTTGAACTTTCATTCTGAACGTATGATTCGCTTCTTTTTTCAGTGTTTGAAATTCTTGTTCCTTCTGTAATCACAGCAACAGGCTCTGATTTTGAAGCATGATGAACAAAATTATCACTCCAGAACCTGTGCCTTCCGTGAAATCTTAAATCTCCTGTATAAACAAGATTTCCACTGCTTGTTTCAATAATATATCCTGTTGCTCCGGGAAGGGAATGGTCAACTCTGTAAGGTGTAATTGTTAAGCTTCCAATTTTAAACGGATTTTCATAAGAGAAAACATTAATATCCCTTGATTCTGTTCCGTCTCTTGAATCTGCTCTTTTGTATCCATCTCCTTTTACTTTTTTTATTAGTTTAAATCCGGGCTTCATTTCAGAATACTCGTGGTAGCTACCGCTTGGTGCTGTATTCTCAAATAAGTCCATAACTGCTTTGCTTTCAGGACTTACATAAACAGGAATGTCTTTTCTTAAGAAATGAATATAACCAATGTGGTCAATATGTGCATGGCTTACTAATAATCCATCAATTGAATTTTGTGTTTTATAATCAAGATTCATATGTTTGCAGTAGTCCTGCCTGTATATTCCTTTGATATCCGGGAGAAGTCCGAGTTCTATTAAATCAGATATGCATGCACACTTTCTCATAGGCATAAATTCGGTGAAATAATTCATCTGTTCCTTGAAGTTCATGCCAAAGTCAAGAAAAATTTTAGTTCCTTTATCTTCAAGAAGGATTTTATTCCCGCCTATTGTGTCAACTCCACCGTAAAAAGTTAATTTAGTCATTTAGCTAACACCTTTTTTAATTTTACACGAATCTTTTTTATGAACTCTATTACCTTAAAGGCGTATTCAGCATCAAGAATAGTCCCATAGTAAAGTATTCCATTTCTATAATATCTAAGTTCATTCATAAATCTTGTTTCTTTTTCATCAAATCCCAGCATCCCAAGATATGCAACTTCTGCTTCATGGCTTCCCTGTCCGGCAGTTGTAACACCTTCTTTGTACATTTTTGCTCTTATTAACAGCATTATGATATCATAACAGTATTCAACATAATCATTTGCGTTCGTGTCTTTTACCCCTATTTTTTCTATTCTTTCTTTTAATGAATGTATTTTTCTTTCCGATTCGCTGATTAAGCTTTTTGCGCGTTCGTTGTTTGGACTTATTCTTTTTGCTGTTCCGTTTTCCAGATATTCTTTAAATTCCTTTAGTGGTTTCATAATTCAACACCTCCCTGAATCAATATGCCGTTTAATATATTATTTTTCAGATATTTGTGGATATCTTTCCATGAGCTGTAAAAATTTATATTTATTTTTCTGCTTAACTTATTCTCATATCCCTCAAGCTTAAGCATCTTATCCTTTCTTCCGACAACAGCAATATCAATATCTGATTTATCTGTGTCTTCCCCTCTTGAATAGCTTCCGAACAGGATTGCTGTGCCTCCTGCAAGTTCCTTTTCCAAATAATCCGTTAATCCAGAAGAGTAAATGTTTTTCAGGTTTTCAGCGCGTTTCAGTTCTATTGCTTTTTTATTATCTCTGTTAAGGCTTACCCTGCTTAACTTGATGTTTTTTTCCTTTCTTATGGTGACAAGTTCATCTTTTTCAAGCAGGGAAAGCGCTTTTGCCACTGCAGTAGGTGATACTTTTAGTATACTTGCTATTTCACTCTTGTTTAACTCGCTTCCCGCTTTCATACAGAGCAGACTGAATATTTCAGACTGCAACCTTGTAAACTTATGTTTAAACAATTCCATTTTAGTTTAAACGAAACAACTTAGGTTTATAAATACTATGAAGCTGGTTTGTATTCCTTAAACTTCACTGATATAAAGTATTTGTCAATTTCATTACTTTTTTGCATTTATTATAAAATAAGAATTTTTGAACGCCCATTATTTTATACTCTTAAGCTAATTTATAATCAACTATAACAGAACTAATAAGAATCTCTATTTATTTTGAAAAAATTATGCAAAAGATTTAAAATTATATTACTACATTTATTTAAAGTTAAAAAATTTTGTGTGCTTAAAATGGAAAATAATGCAATTGAAAAGGAAAATACAGAAACAAAGAATGCTGTTATTGAACAGCCCCCTGAACAGACACATCTCGAGATAAAAAATAACACTATTGAAATAAAAAGAAACGGACATAAAAACGGAAAAACAACATCAGAACCTAAAAAGTTTATTTTTATCTCAAATGAAAGCTTAAGTGGAGACGTTGCATGGCAATTGAAAAAAGAAGGGCATGAAGTTAAGATATTTATAGAATCTAAAAGTGACATAGATGTATATGAAGGTTTTTTGGATAAAGTTGAAAACTGGGAGGAGCATATCGGATGGGCGGATGTTATTGTTTTTGATGATGTTGGTTTCGGAAAAAAAGCAGAGGAATTAAGGGCGCAGGGGAAGCTGGTGGTTGGAGGCAGTATTTATACTGACCGGCTTGAAGATAACAGGGAATTTGGACAGGATGAAATGAAAAGAGTAGGCATGACCATCCTCCCACACTGGGACTTTGCTAATTTTGATTCTGCAATTGAATTTATTAAAAATAATCCTTCAAAATATGTATTCAAGCCGTCAGGTACTATTTCATCTGACATGAAAGGCATATTATTCCTTGGTGAAGAAGATGATGGAAAAGATTTGGTCCAGATACTCGAACAAAACAAAAAAACATGGGCTAAAAAAATAAAAGCTTTTCAGCTCCAGAAAAGGGCGCTTGGTGTAGAAATTGCTGTTGGTGCATTTTTTAATGGCGAGGATTTTATTTATCCAATCAATATAAATTTTGAACATAAAAAATTATTTCCAGGTGACATCGGGCCTTATACTGGGGAGATGGGAACCCTCATGTTCTGGTCAAAGCCAAACATACTTTTCAAGTATACTTTGCAAAAAATGAAGGATGAACTTGCAAAATCGGGATATGTTGGTTATATTGACATAAACTGTATTGTAAATTCCAAGGGCATTTATCCTCTTGAATTCACTTCACGATTCGGTTATCCCACAATCAGCATACAGATGGAGGGGATTAATATGAGTGTGGGGGATATGCTTTACAAACTTGCAAATAAAGAAAAATTTGACATAAAAACCAAAAATGGATTTCAAATAGGCGTTGTTGTTGCTGTACCTCCATTCCCTTATGATGATAAAAAAGAAATGTATGTTTACAAAGACTTATCAATACTTTTCAGAAAGCCTACTTATGATGGGGTGCGGCTTGGGGATGTAAAACTTGTAAACGGAATTTGGAGTATTGCCGGTGATTCTGGATATGTTATTGTAATAACCGGTTCAGGAAGCACTGTTGAAAATGCAAGGAAACAAACCTATATGAGGCTTAAAAATATAATGCTCCAGAACATGTATTACAGAAATGATATTGGTTTAAAATGGTTCAATGACTCCGACAAACTCCAGACATGGGGTTATTTAAGCGAGGCAGTATGATATTTGATTTAAAGAGAAAAATAATTGAAAACCTTAAACAGACATATTGTCAATTAAAACCTTCTAAGATTTCAGGTGTTGGCGTTTTTGCAATAAAAAACATACCTGCGGGTATTGACCCATTTCCATTGGTAAAGAAATCTAAATGGATTAGAATCAAGGAAGAAGATATTATGGATTTGGATGATGATATTAAGAAGCTTATTGATGATTTTTATGTTATTGAACCAGAGGGAGTATGGATTTCTGATGCAGGATTAAATGGGGTGGACATATCTTTCTTTGTAAACCACTCTAAAAATCCAAATCTCAGGAGAATTGAATCAGGGGATTTTATAACCCTAAGAGAAATTAAGAAAGGAGAAGAACTTACTGTTGATTATAGTACTTATGATGATAAGTGGAAGGATTAAAGTTTATATACATTAAAGACAACTAAGTTCTATGAAGATTAAATATCCTAGACTTATCCTTCTGATATTTACATTTATACTTGCTTATCTTATATTTGCTGAAAGGGATTTTGCTCCAGTTCATGATATTATGTCTTTTCTTGGATATTTTGGCACATTTATTGCTGGGATATTTTATGCTTATGGTTTTACAGCAGCACCTGCAACTGCAATACTTCTTTCAATTTCAAAGGGCCAGAACCTTTTAATTGCGGGTTTGGTTGGTGGACTTGGTGCTTTGACTGGTGATTTTGTCATATTTTTCTTTATAAGAAAAACTTTTGCTGATGAGTTAAGAAGACTTTCAAGAACAAAAGTGATGAGGGTACTTGCAAAGGAAGAGAAAAAACTGTTTGGTAAATTCAGGAAATACCTTAAGGTTGTATTTGCTGGATTTATTATTGCTTCTCCGCTTCCTACTGAAATAGGCGTTGCTATGCTTGCTTCTATCAAGCATTTATCAGCAAAGAAATTCGGTGTTATTGCTTATATACTTCATACTATGGGGGTGTTTGCAATACTTTCTATTGGTAAGATTGTATAAGTCAAAATATATAAGTGAAAACAAACAAGCATAATATATGAAACTTAATAACCTGATAATAACAGAAATTGTTCTTGTATTTGCATCCGTGCTTATTTTCAGAAGTTTATGGAGTCTTATGGACATGATTCCGGTTTTAAAAGAATGGAGCACGCATATTACTTTATTAATAGCAGGAACAGTTATTACTGTCATTGCTCTTTATTTGTATAACAAGAAATAGGTGACTACACTTATTATCTTTTAGTCTTTTGTGGGTGCCCTTAAAGATTATATTCAAAGAAATTTAATTTTCCCTTTGCTTTTATTGGTGTTATTGTTTCTGCATTTTCTATTATAAAACCATAACATGGTATTTTGTATGAAGATGCAAGGTGTTTATTGTAATCATGCTTCATTTCTTTTTCTGTATTGTATTTCCTTATGCCTGTAATTGTACATTTGCCTATAATTGCACCAGTTATTAATTCCTTGGGATTAAGGTTTAATTTCCTGCATTCTTCAAGATTTATATTCTTTGATGCATGGATATAGAATTCCCCCCTGTATTTTGTATGCCATGTTCTTAATTCTATTGTCTTTTTGCCCGTAGCCAATAGATGTGCCCATGGCTGCTTCAGGGAGAGTACTTTTACCATAGATTAGTTATAGGAGTTTAGGGTATTAAGCATTGCTGATTGTATAGAAAAAGTATTACCTTAGTTATCTTTAAATAGTATTACCTTGTAATATAGTATATTACCTTATATTACAAAGGTGGTTTATGATGTGTGATATTGAAAATAAGATCGAGAGCTGTTTTTTTGAAATGCCTCCTGAGAGAGATCCAAACCTTTCAAGTATAGGCGAATTTTTTAAACTTTTTAAAGAATACAAGGAAGTTAATAACGGACGTTCTTCAAAATATGAAGATGAGTTTTACAATAGGCTCCCATTCATAATGGAAGCTTACGGAAACAGACTTCATCCAGCTGTGGAAAGAAGCATGTATACGTATCTTCTTAAGGAGATACAAAAAGTTCCTTTTTCTGAAATCGGCAGAAATAAAATAGAAGGATATGTTCAGGAATGTATAGAAAATATTGTTCTCTGAACATCCTTTTATTTTTTAGTATAAGAACACGGGATTAGCCATCCACGTTGCTAAATTAAGTCCTGCTGCAAAAGTAACCCATGCTAAATAAGGAATCATGAGATAAAAGGCTCTTTTGTCTATCATCCTGAATCTTAGCATTGTTGCAAGAATAACACCCCATAAAAGAAGAATCTCAACAAATGCTAAAAACATTTTATGAAGCCCAAAGAATAGTATTGACCACAATGAGTTTAACCCCAACTGTATTACAAAAAGTATAACTGCCTGTTTTGCTATTTTGTCTTTTATTCCTTTTTTCCAGATTAGATAAAAAGCTACACCCATTAAGATGTACAGTGTTGTCCATACTGGTCCGAATATTGAGTTTGGGGGTGTTAATGGTGTTTTGTTTAGGTTGTTATACCACGATATTATTTCAGGATATGTGAAATATGAACCAATAAAACCTGCTGTTAAAGGAAGAACAACTGCTAAAATAAGCTTGACAACATCAATTTCTGTTTTTCTTATTCTTATGATAAAGCGTGATTTCTTTTTTTGTTTCTTCTTAGCCATTGGTTAATTATAGTTTGTTGTTGTTTTTAAAGATTTTCAGAAGTCCAATTCCAATAATTCAGCTTTTATTTATTGATTTTTCTATTAATTTTTTACTTGTTAAAAACTCATTTTTATTTCTATTCAATAATACAAAAATAGCAATGCTAATGCCTAAAATGAACACTACTTGAAAAAAATTATAAATGCTTACATAAAATAAGGGCGTAAATAAAGATATAAATAAACTTAAAGCAGCTCCAAAAATATATAAACCGGATACAAACTTTGTTAATTTATACACTATTTTACTTTTTTTGTATATTTTTATCGCTACAAATACACAAATAACAGAATTAATAAAGAAGGATATGGGTGCTTTCCTCGGTATAGATTCTTCCATAACACCTTCTAATAAAATTTGGTTAATTCCATAAACGGTTTCTGCGTTCAGTAAATCATCTAAGCCAAAAGCGCGTATAGAATAATCAATTAAATCAAATAAAGGCAAAACTATGCCTATCATTATACATACAGCCAAAATATCTTTATCACTTTTTTTCATTAAATTAATTGCTGACAATTAACGTTTTAAATATTTTCTAAAAGATTCATTTTTATAAATCTCAATAAATCTATTATTTTCTTATTAAAGGCCTAAATGATATTGGAAATACATTTTTTATTTCTTTTTTGCAGTGTGGGCATGTGTGTATCATGGTTTCTTCGTAAATCTTTTCGTTACAATCTTTACATTTAACAAAAGCCCCTTTATCATCTTTCTGGGAAAAATCTCTTACAACCCTTGAATTTGGTATGCATTCTGTTTTATTACATTTTTTGCATTCTACACAATACTTAATGTTTTTAATCTTGAAAATGTCATATTCTTTTTTGCAATATTCACATTTTTCCATTTATTTCACCCATTCAATCAAATTATATAGTTCCTCATAAATATTTTCGATGCTTCTTTTATCATATATTATCTCCATGTTGTTGTCCTCTTTTCTGGTAATGAAAAAAATATGTATGTTGTTCTGCTTATTTTTGAATCGCAGTGAGGGCATTTATACACCAACTTTTGCTCGTATAATTTTTCATCACATCCTTTGCACTTTACAAAAGCAGCTCCTTTGTAATCTATAAATGCTAATTTGCTTTTTTTATCAATATACCCGTAAGTTGCTCTTATTGCATCAAGAACCTCATCTTTATCTTTAAGACGGTTGTCCTTATCATAAAACTCAGTATGTTTTATCCTGTCTTTATCGTAGAATTCGTAACTTTTTACTAAAAATGGATGATTCTGGCATTCTGTTTTATTACATTTTTTGCATTCTACACAATACTTAATGTTTTTAATTTTTAATTCATCGTATTCTTTTTTACAATGAGGACATTTTACCATAATAGCCATTTTTAATCAACCCACCTAACAGAGTTATAAATACTTTCATATGCCTCTTTTATCATATATTATTTTCTTGTGTATACATGGAACGATATAGGTAAGGTGTGCCTAATTTCTTCGTTACAGTTAGGACATTTGTGTACTGAAACTTGTTCATATATTTTTTCGTCACACTCTTTGCACTTTACAAAAGCGGCTCCTTTGTAATCTATAAATGCTAATTTGCTTTTTTTATCAATATACCCGTAAGTTGCTCTTATTGCATCAAGAACCTCATCTTTATCTTTAAGACGGTTGTCCTTATCATAAAACTCTGTATGTGTTATTCTGTCTTTATCGTAGAACTCATAGCTATCTACTGAAAATGGATGATTCTGGCATTCTGTTTTATTACATTTTTTGCATTCTACACAATACCTTTCCTTAACGGACATTAAGTCAAATTCTTCATTACAACGCGGACATTTTACCATAATAGCCATTTTTAATCAACCCACCTAACAGAGTTATAAATACTTTCATATGCCTCTTTTATTATATTTGCTTCTGATGAAAGTTCTCCGAGATTATCAATAATTTTATTTATTGTATCAACAAATTTTGCGTTTCCATGATTTTCGAATACAATACGCATTTCCATTAATTTAGGGAGTAATTCTTTTTTGTCCGAGATAATGTCCTTAACATATTTTTTAAAAAATAAGGTATCATCAACAGTTTTACTTAAATCCATAATCTCACCTTCATAATTCCTCATCCAGCCTTTATACCATACATCAATATCAACTCCTTTTTTAGTCATGGCTAATTTATTGACTGCTGTGTCCATGAACTGATTGTAAAGGGAATTGAAATCTCCTGATTTATAATGCCCTTCAAGGTGTCCGAGATAATTCTTAAATATTGCTTCATAATCATCCACTGACTTTATAATCATATCTCCAATCTTGACATTTCCTGAAACCTTAGCAGAATGTATAATCTCGTGTGTTACAAGTTCATAAAACTCTTCAAAACTTCCAATCTTGTTTATGTCAATTTTAAGTATTTTATTGTCAAAATTATAATTTCCAAGGATCCCCTTTTCAAGATTATCAAATTCTATCTTTTTTATATTTCCAAGATTCCCGTGAAAAACTTCAAAAATTTCATTAAACTTATTTTTCATTCCTGTGAAAAATTGTATGTTATTATCCATATTGCCTTTGCTTAAATCAAATGCGACATCCATTTCAACAACTTTTTTCATGTCTCCTGCATCAAACTCCTTAAGCATCTTAAAAAAGTTCTTTTCTCCAATAGAATCCATGAAGTTTCTGATTTTTGAAAGCTTGACAGAATGTCCAAGTATCTCTGATATTTTTTGTGCAACATCATATCCATGTTTTATTATTTTCTTGAAAAAAACTTCTGCTTCATCAAACCACAAGTCAAGATACATTATCTTTTTTAAAAAAATAGTTCCAAATTCCTCAGGTATATTTTTTAGTATTGCTTGGAGTGTGTCAAATCCAGTAAAGGCGCCAATAACAGGGATTGCAGCTAAGCCAGAAATAAAAGAGCGGAGGAACCTGTCCCTAGCACCTTCAAGATTCTGTTTGATAAGTTCCCCAAAACCAAATATAAGATTGAGTATATGTTCAATCCCGTCAAGTATTCCATCCCCAAAGTCAATGGCTCTGGATGTGATGCTACCAAGCCCGAATGCTATTTTAAAGTTTGAAATATTTTCAGAAATTGATGAGCCATTTGGAGTTCCTGATAACCCCTGGATAATATCATTAATCAGGCTTTCTTTCTTTTTTCTCTGATTGACTAAATAGTAGGTCCCTGCTACTGCCCCGACTCC
Organism: Candidatus Nanoarchaeia archaeon; assembly: GCA_028715295.1. Taxonomy (GTDB): domain Archaea; phylum Nanobdellota; class Nanobdellia; order JAQUSD01; family JAQUSD01; genus JAQUSD01. The sequence continues at coordinate 7,686 of JAQUSD010000006.1, read as the reverse complement.
AATTAAACCAAAACCGATAAAATCGCTGTAGCGTTGCGGTATTGGAATTTGAGAAGGAGGAACATCCCTTGGTATAAACGGATAATAGACAAATTCTCCATGAACTTCTCCGCTTTCGCCAACAACAATTTCATCATAATATTCGTCCAAATCTATTTTGTCATAAATATAAACAGGAACAACATTGTAGTTCTCAATTATATAAGAAACATGATAAGGTTCGTAGTCTGTTTTTAAGTTAATTTCGTCTCCATTAATTGATATTCTGAAATAAGCGGTATTTCCGTGGAGTATGTTATAAACATCAAATTCAAGCTTGCTGTTTTCATATTTCACATCTGCAATTCTTGGCTCTGGATGGTTAGTGCATAATGTTGCTTTGCACTGCTGAACAGCTTCTGAACATTCATAAACCTCAGCGTGTGCTTCTATGCAGTTTCCTGTTGAACATAAAGCACAGTTTCTAAAACCTGAACAAGTATCATAATCATAAACAACAGCATAAATAGGTGCTCCCTGACAAGTTCCGTAATAGGTTTCGTATTTCACACAATCATTATATGTCCAGACAACACAACCGCTGTAATAAGGATTATCGCATACTGTTTCCTTTCTAACAGCCCACTCAGTACATCTTTGTTTTTCACATCCAACCCCAGCGTATCCAATAATCTCCTGTCTTGGATTATGGGGGTTGCACTGATATGTGTAATACTCGCATCCGCATGAATAAGTTTCATAAACATCACAGACAGTTCTTTCACACATTTGGGATTCTGAAATAATTTCGCAGTAGCATGAGTCGTAACCTTCACAAGAATCAGTTATTTGTTCAATACAGTCCTCCCCTGCACAAACAGCAGAAACAGCAAGAAGTGTTATAAAAAAGGTGGGTAAAAACCTTTTAAGCATAACATTTAATCATTAACAAGTAAAAGAATATAAATATTATTTTTTAGGAAAATATTTTGTATCGGGTAAAATATTATAAGTGGTGTAATTTCCAGTTCCAGTAATTCTTCCATATTTATCTTTAGTATTATAACTTGGACTCTTAATACCTACAACATCCCACCCAATTGCCCCATCAGAAGCCATAATCATGAGGAAACTGCGTAAATTACGTCTTAAAAGTTCAAAACTATAATCTGTCCAGTTTTCAGTAAATTGAGAATTTCTTATTTTTTCCTCAGATACACCTAATCTATCCATGATATCATCAAGCGTCACTGGTTCAGTTATAACATTTAAAACAGGTTTTCTGACTTTACTTCCTAACTTTCCCATTAAAAGTTTCTCAGCAAGTTTTTCAGAATTCATAATTTAAAAAATCAAATTAAAACTTATAAATCTATCTTTGTCAAGTTTTTTATAAGTTCTAGGTGTAATAATTTATGTGAAAATATGCGGAAATCTTGTTGATGTTCTGAAAAATGAAATCTACCCTGCAGAGATAACATATTCTAAAAATATAACATCAATAAAAAGGAGTGATAAAAAATACAGAAACTGGATTCTTCCTGGTTTAATTGACAGCCACATACACATAGAAAGCACTATGCTAACGCCTGCGGGGTTTTCAAAAGCAGTTCTCCCTCATGGAACTGTTGCAACAGTATCAGACCCTCATGAAATTGCAAATGTGTCAGGCATTAAGGGAATTGAATATATGATAAAAAACACCCCCACGGGGATTAAAATTTATTACACTGCCCCTAGCTGTGTTCCTGCAACTTCTTTTGAAACATCAGGAAGCATGATTGATTCTAAAAAAATTGAAAACTTAATGAAAAAGAAAAAAATAATTGCTCTTGGAGAAGTCATGAATTATCCTGCTGTGATAAACAGGGAAAAGGGGATTATGGATAAAATAAAATCAGCAAAGAAATACAAAAAGAAAATAGACGGACACGCACCCATGGTTTCAGGAAATAACCTAAAAAAATATGTTTCAGCAGGCATAACAACAGAACATGAATCAGTTTCATACAAAGAAGGTTTGGAAAAAATAAAAACTGGCGTGAAGCTTATGATAAGGAACGGTTCTTCTGAAAAAAACATGCCTGAACTCATAAAACTGGCTGATAAGTATTCTGATGATTGTTTTTTTGTAAGTGATGACAGAAGTGCAGAGGATTTAATAAAAGGACACATGGATTCTCATTTAAGAGAGGCTGTAAAATTAGGTTTAAGTCCTCTAAAAGCAGTTAAATGCTGTACAATAAATCCTGCAAAACACTATGGAATTGACACAGGGATAATACAAACCGGTAAAAGGGCTGATTTTGTTGTTGTCAACAATTTAAAGGATTTCAAAGTTATTGAAGTTTATATAAATGGAAAAAAATCAGCTGAACAGGGAAGATGTCTCATTAAAACAAAAAAAGAAAAATTTCCGCTCTGTATAAAAACCAATAACTTAAGCAGAAAGGATTTTATAATAAAAAGCTATGGAGAAAAAGCGAAAGTCAGGCTTATTGAAGTTATACCAAACCAGATAATAACAAAGGAATCTTTTGGGGAAGTTCGCGTTAAAAACAATGAGGTTATTGCTGACAGAAAAAACAAAATATGTTTTATTGCAGTAGTCAACAGGTATAAAAAATCAAAGCCTTCTCTTGCACTTGTTAAAAATTTCTATGTTAACGGTGCTGTTGCATCAAGCATAAGCCATGACAGCCACAACATTGTTGCTGTTGGCAATAATGCTTGTGACATCATAAAGGCTGTTAAAAAAGTTATGAAAAATGGAGGACTTGCTTTTGCAAAAGGAAAAAAAGTTTTTTCTGTTCCTCTTGAAATTGCCGGACTTATGACTAATTCGGACATAAAAACATTAAGCAAAAAAATAAAACAGATAAATTTCCTGGTTAAAAAATCAGGTTGTACGTTAAGCCGTCCTTTTATGCAGCTCAGCTTCCTCTGTCTCCTTGTAATACCAAATCTTAAAATAAGCGACAGAGGCTTGTTTGATTCAAAGAACTTCAAGTTTACTGAATTATTTCACAAACTTTGAATGTCCGTACTGAACCATTAAATCACACTTCACAGCAGGTATATCACATGCTCCAAAACAGCTTCCTGCCCATATCATTATCACTGCCCCTGTTGCTTTTTCAATTTCTCCAGCTATTTTCACAGCATTAATTTTAAGTCCTTCAGGAAACTGAAGAAGTACTTTTTTTGCTTTTGAGTCCTTTATTTTTTTAATTACCTTATTGGTTTCAAAGTCGTATTCCATTTATTCACCTTCATACTTATTAACATAAGAGATTAACTCATTTTTAAACTTTTCAAAATGCTTCTTTTTGAAAATTCCGCCTGTTGCTCCAGGATGTCCTCCGCCTCTTGAACCAGGTATTTTTTTCAGGATTTTTTTAAGCATATCACTTAAATCTATTCTTCCTGAAGAATGCCTCATTGAAAAGAAAACATAACCCCCACTTGAAGAGTAAAGGATAAAAATCCTGTTCGGCTCTTTCATGGATAATATTGTTGCTGTTATTGATTTCAGTCTTTTGTTCTTTACTTCACAAAAACTCAGTATTCCATGTGATTCGCTGTCGTCTTCAAAGCTTTCTATTGATTGTCTTATTTTTGCCTGCATTTTTTCATTAAGTTCATCTAAATCTTTTGAATTAAGAAGCTCTTCAGGATTTTCAGCATCAAGCATAATGTCCATTACTGAATTAGCTCTCGTTCTTCCATAGTAAAGTATTGCTGAGCTTAGCCTCTTGCCTATATCCCCTAAAGGGCAGTCAAATCCGTAAATGTCCCCTGTTTTAAGTTCAGGTTTTTCAGCGTATATTTTATCAAGAAAATCTTTCCATTCCTCTCCCCCTTTGTCAGCAATAACACCAACTCCGGAAACCCATTTATATTTTGACAAATCATATCCTGCTTTTGTAAAATAATCATAAACCAGCTTGCTTGCAGGATAATATTTTTTTGAGAAAAAATGCGTGTTTATATGAAGAAAGTTTTTTGAGTCAAAATCTTTTGGGGGTTTATGATGGTCCATAACCAAGGTTTTAAGTTTTATCCCGCTGTATGAGTCTGATTTTGGGTCAACCTGCAAGTCAACAAAAACAATTGCTTCTGGATTTTCAAGTTCAATGTCTTTTCTTAGTTCGCTAGCAAAAGATGGAAGTGCTGGCGGGCTTGGAACAAACACAAACTTACATTTTTCTCTGAGAGCATGTTGAAAAAGAACTGCTGAGCAGAAGCCGTCAACATCAAAGTGATAAATAAGAAAAATCTTTCCTTCAAGTTTTTCAATAAATTTTTTGAATTCCTCAAATTTATCCTTTTTCATAGCAAATGTAAACATAGATTACAATTTAAAACTTTGTCAAACAGAGATTATGTTGCCTTCAACCTTAAATTTAACATCTGTAAAATGCTCGCAAACCCACATATTAGTCATTGTGTGTTCAGTTATTTTTGAAACTTTAATTCTCCCTCCGAACAAAGCAATGAAGGGGATCAAATTGTCTGCAGTATATTTATCAACTGGAGCCCCTGAATTAATCTCATTTATCAAATCTCTTGCTGCTTTTTCCCCTGTCCTTTTAGGCTCTTTTCCCAGATCAGCAAGACAGTCTGCGCCAATCGTTGTTTTTTCCATATTTGCCCAGAGCGTTATGCCGGATGCTATTGATGGGGTTGTGTAATATCTGGTTTTTATATTAACAGGACATTTTAATTCTGCTTTCAATATTTTTTCTGCTGTTTTTGCCTGTTCTTCAGCAACTTTTTTTGACTGGAGCTTTGAATCTGCATGTGATACGCCCTCAATACTTTTCAGTTTTCCAGGATTCACAAGTTCAATAGGTGTTGTATCATCAAGAGGCTCAGTTATCACATTAATCTGTCCTTTTCCTTTTGGGTAATACCCTCTCTTTATCATTGAAATAGCAATATCAAGATTGAAAAGTTTTATTTTAGGAATTATCACTTTTTCAAGAAAATCGTAAGGTATGCTCCACCCCACATCAGTGCCTCCAACCACATCTATTTCAACTGTCTTGGGTGCAAAAAAAGCAGGAAGAAGTAAAGACTGAAGAAGAAGTGTTGCTGAGCCCGCTGTTCCTATCTCAATTTCAAGCTTGTTCCTGAACTTATCGCTTGGATAAAAGAAAAGTCTTTTTGAACCTAAGTCAGCCCTTCTGTAGCTTGCTCCGCAGAGCTTGGCTGCTGAAAGCACTGATTTTCTGTGCTGTGGCATTAATCCTGGTTTTTTTCTTTTTGCTCTTATGTTTTTAATATAAAATGGTTTCTGGGTGGCAATTGACATAGCAATGGCTGTTCTTAAAACCTGCCCTCCGCCTTCATACTTAGAACCATCTATTTCAATTATGTCTTTCATCGTGTTATTTTCTGACTCTGAACAAATTCATAAAGTTCCTTTGCTTTTTTATTTTTTTCAAAATGCTTTCTTACAGGACTCATCATCTCATTTATATAAAATGATACTGACTTTTTCAAATCAAGAGGATGTATTTTTCCTTTAGAATACTCCTTTGCAAGCTCTTCATAGGAACTAAAAACAACATCTCCTCCAAACTTCTGAGGACGTTCTATTTTTAATTCAGGATATTTTTCAAAGATAATATACTTGCAGTATTCTATAACTGGGTTTTCCTTAATTTCTTTTTCAGGGCAATAGGCTTTTGATATTTTTTCATTAACTTCTTTTTCAGAATCAAGCATAAATATTGCTGTTTCAGGTTTTGATTTGCTCATTTTCATAGCAATTGCTCTTTCAACACCCTTAAGCTCTTCACCAGGAGGTTTTCCAAGTCCTGCAAGCATGTGTGTATGAACAGCAACAGGCTTTTTATATCCAAGACTCTCTGCAAGTTCTCTTGCAAGAACATTAACTTTTCTTTGATCCATGCCTAACTGGCAGACATCAACTCCGAGATGGAAGATATCAGCACACTGCATGCATGGATAAAGAATCTGAGATGCTTTTAATGCCTCAGACTCGCACCTGCCCATAATCTGACAGCATCTTATCATCCTGTTCAGTGTTGAATTCATACTTATCTTCAAAACAAGTTTCCAGTATTCAGGATTTTTAACCAAATCAGAAACATAAACAAACTCAACATTGTCCAAATCCATGCCTGAAGCTTTCCAAACCTCAACAAAATAATCTCCAACTTTTTTAATAACATCAAGATCGCCGTTATACTTGTTGTTTGCTGCTGCATGCCAGTCTGCAACAAGAAGCTTGAATTTTGCACCTGCTTTTGTGAATTTATTAACATTGATTGCCCTCATCAAACCCTGCGCAATATGAAGAACACCGCTCGGTTCAAAACCGTCATATGCAGTGAATTTCTTGTTTTTTGAAATAAGCTCTTTAAGCTCTGATTCTGTAATTATCTCCTCGCCAACACTTTTTACAAGATTAAAACGCTCATCAACATTCATAATATTAATACAAACCCCCTTAACATAAAAAGATTACTCAGGTGGAAGTTCATAGCATCCACAGAGCGTATCTTCTCCTAAAAAGACGCAGTTATACGATGTGCAGTCTGTTCTTAACCCACAGTCAGCATAAACAAGATAGTATAAGTCTTTTCCAGAGGTAAACCTTCCTAATGTGGATGTCATGTATATATCTTCTGCAATTTCATATTCATGTGTGAGAGGGTATGTTGATACAAGAAATTCCAATGCGTTTGGAACAGATTCAGGCACGGTTCCTCTATTAAAAAGATAGGTGATTTGTTCAGGACTAAGGCAGGTTCCCTCTGTAACATTAAGTGGAGGAGAGCTCTGTCCAATTCCTGTAAAAGAAAATATTTCTGCAAGCCTCTGATTTACAAGATTTGCTGGTGGGGCTGTTACAAGCACAACTACAAAAAGAACGATTAAAACCAAACCAAAAATCTTTCTGAAAGAAATAAATCCTGAAAAAAAACACACGAGTTCTTCTTTGAAGTTTTTTCTTTTTTCTTTTTCAAGTTTTTCCTTGAACTTTATGCCTTGCTTTCTAAGAGCTGACTTGATTTCATACAATTCGTCCTTAAGTTCATTGATTGCTATTTGAATCTGTCCCAAGTCTTTTGCTGAAAGGTATTTCGGGCCCTCAAACATTATGCGTAGTACTATGAAAAAAACCGCGCATACTACACCGGCACCAAGATATTCAAATATGGATGCAACAAAAGGATTGGTTAAATCAAGTCCAACCATTTCTGCAATTCCATACCCAAGTGAAACGCCCAATGCAATGCATAAAACTCCAAAACCAACAATACCAAGAATCCTTAAGATAATATTAAGATGTCCCTTATAACCTTTCATAACCCTGCTTCCTAAATAAATGCAGAAAAACATGAATATGACAACAAAAAGTATTCTCAAAAACTCGGAAAGTCCTGGAAATACAGAATCCATAATAGCGTTAAAATCAATACTTGGAAGTCCAATTGCGTTTGATACATCCATACTTCCAATTGCATCAAGTGGGCTAGCCATAAGAGATTTATTGCACTGAGTTCTTATAAAGATTTATGAAACAGTGTTTAACATGCACAAGAGAAGCGGAAATTTTAATACCCTACACCCAGATATGGTTCTGCTCAAGATGTTTTAAACACCTCACTCTTAAACGAATAAAAAAAACTGTAAGAAAATACAGCATGCTTGATGCTAAAAAAATAGGGT
>JAQUSD010000025.1 GCA_028715295.1 Candidatus Nanoarchaeia archaeon | reverse complement strand
AAACTTCAACATAATACCTCTTAAGGTAAGAAGTGCTTTATCTTCTGAAAGCGGAGAAGTTTCAGAAGAAGACGGGGTGCGTTCAGCACTTAGACTTGGGGATTAATGCCTTATAATGGGGGAAATAAGAAGCAAGGAGGCAATAAGTCTTTATGAAGCAATGAGGGTTGGGGCAATGGCTAATGTGGTTGCAGGAACAATACACGCTGATTCTCCTTATGGTATATTTGACAGAGTTGTAAATGACTTGGGTGTTCCAACAACATCATTCAAAGCAACTGATATTGCAGTGACAGTTACAAAAGTCAGAAGTCCTTCTGGTTTAAATGAATTAAGAAGAGTTGTTGATATATCTGAAGTCAGAAAGCACTGGACTCATGACCCTCTTAAAGAACAGGGATTTTTCAGATTAATGGAATATGATGCAAAAAAAGACACGCTTGTTCCTACAAATCAGCTTCTTGAAGGAGAAAGTGAGGTTATAAAGGACATTGCCTCAAGAGTTAAGGACTGGGTTGGAAACTGGGACAGAATATGGGAAAACATAATTTTAAGAGCAAGGACAAAGAAACTGCTTGTTGATTATTCTGAAAAAATAAACAATAATGATATTCTTGAATCTGATTTCACAGTTGTTGCAAATGACCAGTTCCACAGAATAATGGATGATGTTAAAAAAGAAATAGGTTATCCTGAACCAAAAGAGGTATTGAGGGATTATGAACTTTGGCTTAAATCAAAAGTCAAAACAATGAAGAAATAAGCAACTTTTTTATTAAGCGATTACAATTAATTATCATAATGGCTAAGAAGATGTCTTATGATGAAATTCATCAGATAGAAGAAAATATTCTTAAAAAGTATAATTTAGAAAAAGACAAGGATGTTGAAGAGGTTAAATCAGAGGAAGCACTTTCAAGAGAATATAAAATCTTCCTTGAAAAACTCAAAGGCTCGCAGGTGAGTTTGTATGAAAAACTTGCAAAAACTGCAGGAAAATATCTTAAAGTTACTGTAAATCCAAATGAAAAGGAAGAATACACTTCTATAATGCAGAATTTAGGCATGGAGGAAGTCACCCCTGAGGATATAAATGCTCTTTCTGTGTGGGCGCTTCTGCTACCAATTGCAATAGGAATACCTTTGATATTTTTCAATGTTTATTTTATTGTTCTACCTCTTGCTTCATTTGGACTTTTTTGGTACGCAAAAAACTTCCCTAAAATACTTCAGGAGCAGAGGAGAGCTCAGGCAGCAAACGAACTCATACTTGCAGTTTTGTATATTGTCATATATATGAGAAACGCGCCTAATCTTGAAAAAGCAATGCATTTTGCAGCAGACAACCTTGAGGGCCCTCTTGCAGCGGATTTCAAAAAAATGCTTTGGGATGTTCAGGCAAGAAAATACTCATCAGCAAAAGAAGCTATGGATGTTTACAGTGTCAGGTGGAGGACATACAATTCTGTATTTGTAGATTCAATTTATTTAATTGAAGCTTCTTTATATCAGAAGTCAGATGAAAACAGGCTCAAACTTTTAAATAAAGCACTTTCAACAATGCTTGACGGAACATTTGACAATATGGTAAGATTCTCAACAGCATTAAGGCAACCAATAGAAATGCTTTACATGCTTGGTATTATGCTTCCTGTATTGGGGCTTGTTATGTTTCCTTTAATAGGTTCATTTATGGCTGATTTAATAAATCCGTTCAGTCTTGCATTTCTATATAATGTTGCTCTTCCAGGGATAGTTCTCTTCTTTGGTATTAATCTGCTTTCAAAGCGTCCTTCAGGTTTTCCAATACCCTCTCTTGAAGGACATCCTGATTTGCCACCAAAAGGAGAATTTTTTATTGATTCTAAGAAAAAAACTTCAATGAGTGTACTGGTGCCAACACTTCTTGTTTTCTTTGTTCTTTTTATTCCTGGAGTTTATTTAATGGCCACCAATACTGAAGAGCCAAAACAATATGATATATACATCAGTGTTCTTGTTATTGCGGCAATAGGTTTTGCAATTTATGTTTATTCAAAACTTATCACTTTCCAGAGAATGAAGCTAAGGCAGGAAGTATGGGAGTTGGAAAGAGAATTCTCAGAAGCAACTTTCCAGCTCGGAAGTAGAATAAGCGAGGGTTATCCTGCTGAAATAGCTTTTACAAAAGTTGCAAATGTTATGGTGGGTTCAAAATCAGAAGAATTTTTTAAGAAAATATCAAAAAATATGACAAAGCTGGGCATGTCGCTTGAAAAAGCAATATTCGACATTGATGAGGGTGCTATAACATTTTTCCCTTCAAAGCTTGTAAAAAGTGTAATGAAGATACTTGTAAGCGGTATAAAGAAAAGTGTTGAAGTTGCAGCAGTGTCTATGATAAATATATCAAGATACCTAAAAAATGTCCATGTTATTGAAGAAAAAATAAGTGATGTTCTTTCAGAAACAATATCCTCTATGAAATTTCAATCAATTTTTCTTGCACCAGTTATATCCGGACTTGTTGTTGGTTTAACAGCAATGATACTGATAATAATAAGTTCTCTTAACCTTCAGGTTTCTCAGATAATGGAAATGTCAAAGTCGTCAGGAGCAAGCGAACTTGAAGCAATCGGACCATGGGTTCTCGGTGTTTTTCAGCTGGAAGGTTCAATACCACTACAGTATTTTCAGCTTGTAGTAGGAATTTATCTTATTGAAGTTGTTCTTTTATTATTGTGGATTGCAAGCGAAATTGAAAGCCGTGGTGATAAACTGTATATGTGGGCTACATTTGCAAAGATGCTCCCAATAGGCTTAATTATATATTGTGGCTCATCTATATTAGTCACAATGATATTCACAGGCATTGCACAGCTTGCAGTTGGTGCGGGGGTGTTTGGATAAATGGAATCAAAAAATTGGGAACCTGTAATAGCAATGGTTCTTATTGTAGTTGCTGTTTTAATACTTGTTTTAGTTATAATCTCAAGTTTCTGGGAGCCTGCAGTAGAAGCTGGAAGAGGTTCTTTAATCCCTAATTGGTATTAAAGCAAATGTTATATATTTCAGTTTAATTCTTTAATATATGGATAAAAAGGGCATGACATGGTGGACAATTGTTGTTGTGCTTATTGTTGCAATAATAGTGGTTGTGTTCATCGCATTTTTAATATCCAATGCAGCTCCTGCACAAAGCGCAATTGCTGATTTTTCAAGAGGTATGCAGAAATGAATAAAAAAGCAGACGCAAAACAGACAGTAATTTTTGTTGTTATTGCAGTTATAGCCTCAGTTTTTCTGATATTGTTAGTTGTTCAGTTTGCAGGGCCCATGTCTGAAGTTATGTCTGATTCAGTTTGTTCATTCGCTGTTTTTTTCAGACAATTAGTTTTAGGAAACCCAATAGCAAAAGTAGGACAGCAGTTGGGAAGCGGATTAGCAATACAGCCTGTTGATATTCCAATCCCTTGCAGAACTACAAAGACAAATCTTGGTAGTGCTGAAAAACCTTTAAACTCAACTGAATTTATAAGACTACTTGCAGACCAGTCAAAAAGATGCTGGGCTCTTTTCGGAAGCGGAAGCTGGGATTCATTGATATGGAGCGCTAAAGGACAGAAATTTCTCTGCTTTGATGATGAAATAAATGTTCATTTTGATTCTGAATTGGACAGAACAGCAGTAAGAAGATTTATGCTTACTGAATCTGTTGAGGAAATTGGCGGGACTTCAAGAACATATACTCAGATTCTCCCTGATGAAACACTTGATATTTGGGCTCTGAGCTATGGTGGTTTTGATGGTAATCCACTATGTACAAGCGGAGCAACAACAGGATGTGTAAAGGTATCAGGAAATAAGATATGTAAGGAAACAAAAGAATCCTGCACAGTCAGCGTATCCGGATGCGACTGTATTTACAGAAAATACAGAGTTTATATTTATTTTATAGATTATATAAGTCCGGCAACTCTGCAGTATGTGAACCTTAACTCACTTCATATTGATACTGTATGTCACACTTACAGGAGAGATGAACTTGGCGGGGATTTTATACAGGTGTGCATGCAGGAAATAACCGGAGATTAATATGAAAGCTATTGAACTGCTTTTTACAGTAGGACTCATTGTAATAGGCGCTGTTATTTTTTCTTATTTTGGCGTTACTGCACTGAGTTCAACAGGAAGTTCTCTTGAAACAATCATTGATTTTGCAGACGTTTTCAAATCAACCTTTGACAGTATAGACTGTGTAGCATCCTGCTATACTACTTTAACTGAAAATGAAAGAGTTGGAACATATACTGCGAGCGGTGTTAAAAATTCATACAGTCTTATAGAATATTTTCCATGCAATCAGAAATTTTTAACAATAGCATCAATCATTCTTGAAACAGCAACTAAAATAAAAGAAACTATGCAGTCAGAAACCCCTGTTACAATTACAGGAACTGATTTAACACCGGCAATTGGAAAATGCAATTATCTGCTAAACCCAACCACAACAGAATATGAGATAACAATAGTAACTCCAATTGAAATAGTATACTATTCTCTTTATAACCTTAGGATAGCCAACTGGAATCCAGCAACTGGAAAAAAATCTTTGTATACTTACTTATCACAATTAATCAGTCGTTATGGTATTGATTATCCCTCCCCCTCATTTTTTTATCATTATGGGGATTACTGCCCCTCCGGCGAGCAGTGTATTGATCCAACTAAAATGACTGAATATACCTTTTCAAAGGATACAATAATGCTTGATGATTTTTTAGATGAACAAGTGGAATATCTTCTTGGCCTGACAGATAATTTCTATAACTTTACTTTTGGTGTTGTAAATGAAGAGGTATGTAGAGCTTCTGAAATAGGAACATCCAATGCGTGTAGTATTGCAAACCAATTTGGTTCAGATACTTCATTAAATCTAATAACTATTAAATTTACGGGGGTTGGACGAAATGAGTCTTCATGCGAAAATGGATGGACTAAAATTGTACCTTATGGAAATAGACTGCCTTATTGTATAAGGGACAAATGTCTTGGTAAGGACTTTGAATCATCACTTTTATTGAGCTGTCTTGAAGGAAATTCTGTTGAAGTTTTTGAAGGATATCCCCTAACATGTGATTCATTCAACCTTACAAAAAATGGTTTTCTTATAAAACCAGATTTGTCAACACAGCCGGATAATATTTTTATTTTTGATTACAGCACAAAATCATTCACGCCGAATGCACAGGAATGTGAAAGATTTAGTTTATCTCCATGCACTGATGTAATAATAAAACTTAGTCCAGAATATGAAAAAATAGGATGCAATCTTGCTACAGATGATAAACTCCCAAGCCATTTTGAAGGACTAGAAGGAATTGACGCAGGTTTGGGCGTTGGCAATGGACTTCCTGAAGGAAAATGCTATGCAGTGGCACTACCGACTTTTAATGATTACTGCAGGGAATATACTAGACTTGGGCTTTATGGATATTTTCCATGCGGGAGCAGACAAAATGCAGTTAATATAGTTAAAGAAATGCTGGATGTTGAATTAGAATACCTTGAAAGAGATAATTATGATGTTTTAAACAATTTTGTCTGTTCTGCAACCCCGGCAGTAGGAACAAAAGAAAATCCGATAAAACTTGTTTCAAGTCCGGTATACCTTAAAGATGAATATGGGGGGTATGGTGTTTTTCCAAGAACCTTTTATTCAACAGAACAAAAATTTGATTTAAGTTATATTTTTTCTCCTGAGTTAATAAGTGAATGTTCTCCAGTTATTTTAAGCTATGAATTTGAAGTTGATGGTGAAGCAGAGCTTGGACAGAGTCTTGAAGTTTCTTTTTCAGACGGAATAAACCAGAATACCCTTGAATTAAGTCAAGACAACCCTATTTTAAATCTTAATAAATTTGATATTTTCCCGCAAAACGGAATATATGATATCTCAGTAAAAATAAAAGAAGATGGAACTGAATCAGAGGCATACATAAACACACCTGCTGGAGAATCAGCAATGCCAATTTCAAAATCACAAAGCAATTATGAATTTAAATATCTCCAGAATTTTTACACAGGAGGGGATTTAGTGATAAAAGGTTTATCACTTTACCTCGCGGATTCAACTCCAAACATTGAATCACAAGACAAGCCTCCCTTGTTTATAAGAGTTCTTGATTCAAATGGGAATTCCTTGGTTGAAAAAGACATACCTGCAGCGTATATCTATGATGAGCCTGAGTGGGTTGATATATTTTTCAATCAGGAGCAGTGGATATACACACTTGCTGGAGAGAAATATACTATTGAATTAAGTTGTCAGGATTGTGAATTTGGAAGTGGATATTACATATACCGCAGTAGTATTGGAGTGAGTTATATTGATGGATTTGAATTTACCTTTACAACAGACAATTGTGGTGAGTACCCTCACTGCAATTTAATAAGTTATACCTGCATCGGCGGAGGAACAGAACCATATAAATCATACACTTGTAATGAAGACATCTCCTTTAAAGTTTACATACCTGCAAAAACTTATACTATAAATTCAGCTAATCTGAACTTTATTTACTACTGCAACATTATTGAACGTTCAGCAAAATATGCAGTTGACAAAGCACCTTATGATTTATGCAGTGATGAACCACAAAAATACAATACAACAATATGCCGTCCTGCGTGGACAACTATGATTGAACAAAAAGGAACATGCGAGGATTTTTCGTTAATGCAGTATTCACTTATGAGAAGTATAAACATACCTGAATCTTCACTTACTATGGAAACCGGCTACTGCGACATGCCGTGCGAATGCAAAAATCTTTTTGACTTATGCGATATTGATTATGAATTAACAGGATGCAAGACTTACAGCCAAACCAAATATGGTGAAAAGGTGATTTACAATGGTTGTGCAAACTCAGAAATCTCAGATTACGGGTTTTCCTATGATGTTGACTTAGGCTCAAAAGTCTCCCAGATAAATATAAACTCAGCACAATTGTTTAAGGAAATCAGAACCTCCCCAAATATAGTTTCTCAAAAGGTGTATTATCCACTGTCATATATTTACTGCAGTACAAACAACTGTGATTATGAACCTTTTGAGGAGATTATAGTTAGTTCATTAGGGGATCCATGCAATGTTAATTTTTACTGCAATATCCAGAATGAATTTACAGCAGTGCCTTGTTTTGGGGATTATACTCTTTTATCCAATAATAACGGTGTTTTAGATTCAGGAGACAAATGTGTTTTTAGTGAAGAAGTTATAGATATTTTCTGTTCAGAAAATGAGATTTTCTGTGAAGCAAGCCCATTTTACAATTCATACTGCATTCCTAACACCGAATCCTGTATTACAGCTAATGAAAATGAAAAAACATTTCTTTTTGAAAGTGCTGAAAAAGTTTATCTTAAAGAAGAATCTTCAGACATTGAGGAAGGTTATTACAGAGTCAGATGTGAAACAGCTCCTGAATCAGTTTCAAGATTAACTCCCATGTGCACCTCTGTTTCTTCAATGTCTGCATCAGACAGGGATTTATTAATAAATAAATGCAATGCAAAGGAATCAATATGCAGTGATATGTGTTTCTCATATTCAGGAAAACCTTTCAGCATGTGTTCTGAAATAAACCAGAATGAATGCGGAAATCTTGAAGTTTGTGACGTAGATAATGATGGAAAATGGACTTCTGCTGATGGAACTTTTGGGCATACTGATGACAAACCTTTTGTAGCACAATATTGTTCATATTGTGCCGGTTATCCCTGTAATCTCCAGGATTTTTCAGGAAATTCATGTCCATTAAAATGTGCACAATAAAATTTATTTAGGACATAATTCTATTAAATACTAATGGAAAAACCTTTTCAGATAATGCTTTTTGTATTTATAGCTATTGTAGTTGCTTTGACTTTGATAATTATATTGGCTCAGGGAAATGTTCTCGGCCAGGAGTCTTTTAATAATACACTTGGTTTAATAGACTGGAGAATAGGATGAAAAAAGGAGATTTAAACTTTGAAACTTTGGTAAAACTTTTGATTGCAATACTGGTTGGTGTTGGGGTTATTGTTCTTATAATTGTTTTTGGACCAAGATTATCTGAATCAGCAG
Source organism: Candidatus Nanoarchaeia archaeon (assembly GCA_028715295.1). Lineage (GTDB taxonomy): Archaea > Nanobdellota > Nanobdellia > JAQUSD01 > JAQUSD01 > JAQUSD01. Next base: position 1,045 of record JAQUSD010000025.1, on the reverse strand, counting down.
CATCATTTTTCCAGTCAATGAGGTTGTAAAATGGCAGTTAATACATTTTGGTACGTTATTTCAATTGGTTTAGGAGCTATTGTTTTTGCAACAATCGCTTTTTTGTTTATTGGAAGTTCTGAATTTGCAAAAGAATTTGGAGAAAGAACTTCTGAATTTCTGCCTCAGGCATTAAGTATACAGTCTGCAAAATGCCTTCTTAACTGTTACACTCATTTCAAAGGCGAGGAAAATTACCCACTCGCATATTCTCTTCCTCACAGTGACTGTCCTAAATATGTGCTTATAAATGGGAGCAGGCTTGCCCAAAATCCGCTTTGCAGTAAAAACATAGTTGCATTAACACCATTCAGCAATTACAGAACAGGCTCAGCAGATTTTGTTTATTATGGGGGGTATTACGGGGCAATATCAAACAGTTCTGTTGCTGTTGGTTATTTTCCATGCAGTTATGATATGCTTGTTTTTACAACAGCTGTTTATTCTTATGTCCAGACAATACTTTCAGGGGTAGTTAAAACAAATATATATGTTTATGAAAAAGAACCTTTCCCTCCAGCACTTCTTGACGAGAATGTTTTTGTTGAGGTTTTAATGAAAACCTGTCTTGAAGGAAATGAAAAAGTGTATCCTGATGTTTCCGGAACAGGAATCACAATCACAATATCATGCAGTGAAAGAGTAATAAGTAGCAGAAGCGAACCTTTTAAGTTTAGTGACTTATGTTCAGCATTACCTTATCTGAGAAATTTTGATTATTTTCTATGTGATTCAACCACACTTTCAAAATATTCTATGAATAATATTTATCTTAAAGACCGAAAAGGAGAAGATATCCAGAATGGATTTCAGACATTTGTATATGGTATAATCTCAAATTATACTTACACCCAGTGTTTTTCAGAACCATCAAAATATCCTGAGGATTACCAGCCCGTCAGCGATACATTAAAAACTAAAACAGGAAGATGTGACGACTTTGCAGTGTTTGCTTATTCAGCAATGCGTTCAATAGATGCACGTCCTGAAAATCTTGAGCTTACAA
>JAQUSD010000042.1 GCA_028715295.1 Candidatus Nanoarchaeia archaeon | reverse complement strand
TGCAAAATATCCTTTCCCAGGCATTTTTCTATAACCTCTGTTTTTCTTTGCGATTCTGCTGTGCATTCCTTTTGGTTTATGCCATTTCTTTTTAATCCTAACATGCCTGTTTGCATCTGCTCTTATGAACTTAGGCTTGTTCTTTCTTGTATTCATTCAGTCCACCTCGGTTTTTTAATAATATATATCCCATCCTGAAATCTTCTTCTGTCCCTGTCTATTATCCTTGTTGCACATTCAATATTCCCTGCTGTTTGTCCTGCTGATTCTACATCCTGAGACTTTACACTTATCAAGTCCCCTTCAACAGAAACTTCTGAACCAGGCATTATTTTTGCTTTTCTTGGAACTTTCTCCCCAATAAAATTGCTTATTTCAAAAGTATTCCCTGAAACCTTTACAGATATTGGAAAGTGTGAACTGCATATTCTAAGCTTGTACTCATAGCTCTCTTTTACTCCCTTAATCATATTTTTTATATGGCTAACCCAAGTATTAATAAGCATCTTTAGTTTTTTGTTGTCTTTTTTCGAATTAACAGTAATGCTTTCATCTTCTAAATTTATTTCAATAAAGGGATTATGAAACTCTCTTTTCAATTCTTTTCCTTCATATTTTACTGAAAGTGTTTTTCCATCATAAACAGCTTCAGTTCCCTGTTTTTTAATTTCTTTTTTCATTTTTGATTACCTGTTTAATATACATATGCAATTAATTTTCCTCCAACACTTTTTGACTTTGCCTCAAGATGCGTCATAAGTCCTTTTGGAGTTGAAACAATTAATATGCCAAAGTCTTTTGCAGGCAGGTATCTTTTTTCATATTTCTCGTATGTGCTAAGTTTTACTGAAAATCTGGGTTTGATAACCCCACATTTGTTTATTTTTCCAACAAGCTTAAGCTTAAGTATTCTGCCTTTTTTGTTGTCAATGATTTCATAATCCCCTAAATATCCCCTGTCCTTCATCATTTTGATTACATTAACCATAATCTTTGATACAGGCATAATATTTACCTCTGACTTTCCGACTTTCTCAGCATTCAATATCTGAGACAATGCATCCGCCAATGTATCCATTAACATTTTTTACACCTCATGTCCATATTTTTTAAATCCCATTTTAGGAGCAAGCTCCCTGAAGCACTGCCTGCACACATGCAGTCCATATTTTCTGATGTGTGCTCCTCTCCTTCCGCAGTTCTTGCACTTGTTTCTGCCCCTTCCTGTCTTTTTCTCAGCAGGCTTATTGAACTTTTTAACTCTTGCTAACTTTGTTTTTTTGTTTTTTACCTGATTAAAAACTTTGTTCCAATTCTTTGCTGTCATTGAGTCTCACCTTTTGCCTGTGTTTTTATTTTAACATCAAATAATTTGCTTATAAATTCAATTGATTCTTCTTTTTTAACAATGTGCTTTCTTGGGAGAGTTTTGCTTCTTATTTTTCTTTTTTTAACCCTATAACCTTGTCTTTCAATTGTAACGCAAACATCCATGCCTATGACCCCTAATGAAGGGTCATATTCAGCACCAGGGATATCAATGTATTCTTTAATCCCAAATGAAAGGTTTCCATTATTATCAAAATTTCTTTCATCAAGTATAAATTCCTTTGCCTCAAGCATTTTCTTTAACACAACCAAAGCAGGTTCTCCCCTCAATGTGCATTTTGTTCCTATCTCGAGTCCTGGTCTTACCCCCCAGCTTGGTATTCTTTTGTTTGATTTTGTTATTACTGCTTTTACACCTGCAATAGTTTCAAGCAGTTTTTTTGCTTTCTGCAGTTTTTCTCCTGCTTCCCCCATACCAATATTCAGGGTAACTTTTGAAATTCTCAGACTCCTCATTTTATTTTCTTTATTCATTAAGCTTCAGCTCTCCTTTTGTTTTTCCAATAGCAAAAACATAAGACATTGGTGTTTCATAATCTGCTCCTTTTTCAGGCTTTAGCACTATTCTTGGAGAAACCATTGTTCCTTCGATATGTGTGAAATCAACTACTTTTGCCTGCTCCCCAACATGTTTTCCTTTAAGAATATAAACAAGCGCTCCTTTTTCAAGAGGGATGTAATTCTTTATTTTCTGGCTTGGAACCTCTATAAGGAGTGTTCCTGCTCTTTTGTATTTTAATCCTTCTGATTTAGAAAGCAGTATTGTTCTTCCATCGTGAAGTCCAAGCTGTATTTTTCCTGATTTAACAGCTGTCTTTGAAGTTATCTTGCATAACTTAAGTGACTCTTCATCCTTAAGTGATTTTATAAGCGAAAGTCTTCCCTTTTTATCAAAAAGCATTCTATAGCTTCCCATGTGTTCAATTTTTATAATGTCCATAACCCCAACAGGGAAGTGTATGTTTTTTCTTATTACACCATCAATTGAAACCAAATTCATATTAAGCAGACGCTTTACATCTTTTATAACGCCAGCAACCTTAAGCATGTCTCTGAGAACAACACCTAATGCGAGCGATTCGTGCTTGCTGTGCGGACCTGGCTGAGGTCTTGCTACAAATTTACCATGTTTCCTTTTTATTTTCCATGTTTTTGGTGCTGAAATTCTTTTTATATGCGTCATTTTTTCTCAACCTCTTTTTTTTCTTTTTTCTTTGGCTTTTCTTCCTTAAGTGGTTTTTTCTTTTCTTCTGTAGTTTTAGGTTTTTCTGGTTTTTTTTCCTTTTTTTTTTTTTGTTCTGAATTTCTTTCCAGTGATGCACTT
>JAQUSD010000005.1 GCA_028715295.1 Candidatus Nanoarchaeia archaeon | reverse complement strand
GCAGTATTTTCATCCTTTTTGTCACCATCCAATCCCTTTTAGGAAGAGAGTCTGTAGTCAGAAACAAAAAACAGAGAATATTAAAGAATAAAACAATAGCGGAATCACCGCGTATTTTCAGCAAACCATATATTGACTATAAAATAAACAAAGTGGAACAGCTTCTTGAGCAGATTAAGGTTTACCCTGTAACAAAATATGCAGTTAAATACCTTAAGAAATACAGGGAATTCAGCAGGATATTTTCTGAAAACTCGGAAAAAGATGCAATTGTTTTCGCTGAACATACCCCTCTTCCTGAAGTATTGATGATGACTGAAAATATACAACCTTTTCTAGTTACAGTTTATCTGGATAGAGAAAGTAAAAACAGGCGTTCATTTGTAGACGCTGATATTGTTAAAAAAGCCAGAGAACAGGCAGGACTCGAAAACAGTTTTTCTGAATACTATGGCTATTTTAATGAAGACTCTATTGGGGGTTTAATGAAGAGGTATGGGAGAAAGGAGTTTAAGCCTTCAAACTTTAATTATAATGAAATAAGAATGCTTGCGTCTTTTGTTACAGCAGTACCGCTGAATTCAGGAACAAAAAACCTTCAGGAAAAAATCAGTACACTTTTACCTGATATGACAACTACATGGGATGAGGAAATAATCAAGGCAAAAGCATTTGCACTATGTAGTATGTCTTATGAGCATAAACAGAAAAGCACTCTGGCAAGGATGATAGAAATCAAGAACAGAGCTGAAAAAGGGGAAATAGAAATTGCAGGACATAAAAAATTCAATTACAAGCATTTAATCCCTTATATTAAAAAATACAAAATGCTTTAAGACTATTAATCAAAACATTAATAATATATCAGGATTTATTATTTAAAATCATGAATTCAAAAGCACTTATCGGTTTAATGGTTCTTATGCCTTTATTTCTAATGGGATGCACAACAGGGAACACAGTGAATAAAATGCAGGGTGTTGTTGAAACAGGGGATATTGTAAGTGTAGAATATATAGGAACACTTGACAATAGTGAAGTTTTTGACCAGTCTGCAGGAAACCCTTTGGAATTTATTGCTGGAGTAGGACAGATGATTAAAGGATTTGATGACGCGGTTCTTGGTATGAGGCTTAATGAAAAGAAAACAATCCATTTAGAACCAGAAGAAGCTTATGGATACAGGGATGAAACTTTAGAGCTTGAGCTTGAAAAAAATCTTTTTCCAGAAGACTTTTATTTTGGAGTAGGTGAAGAGGTTCCTCTAACTAACAATTACGGACAGATTTTTATAGCATCAATAAAAGAAGTAAAGGAAGAAACAGTTGTTCTTGATATGAACCCTCCTCTTGCAGGAAAATCGCTTAATTTTGAAATAACAGTTGTCAAAATTGAGAAGCAGTAATTTTGTTTTTATACTTTTTATATTTTAGAAAATTAATTAAAAAAATTAATTAAAAAAAATAAATTTTAAATAATTTAATTAGTCGTCCCATTCGTCGTCTTCGTCTTCCTCAACGTCGTCGTCTTCCTCAACGTCGTCGTCTTCCTCCGAAAAGTCACTATCGTCGTCTTCAGCAACGAATTTTTCCTGATTTTCAACTTCGAATTTCACTTTGATTACCTCGTATTTAAGGTTAATATTGTTATAGTTATACTGTTTATAAAGTTATGTGTAATACAGTAAAAATAGAAAGATTTAAATTTGATATACATGAAAAAAGTTCAGATAATGACAATAATAAGAGACAGCAGATAAAAAGCGTTCTAAAAGAGTATTTTAGAGTTGTTTCAAATCATTTTTTGAGGTGTTTAAAATGCAGAAAGTCAATGATTTTAAATGGAAAAAAGGCATGACAGTAAGTGAGCTTGTAGAAGGGTATACTTCTATTGGTTTCCAGAGCGTGGAAATAAGCAAGTCAGCAGATATAATTCTAAAAATGAAAAAATCAGGAGCTAAAACATTTCTTACATTTACAGCAAACATGGTGACTTCTGGTTTAAGAGGTTTTTTCAGCCAGATTATAAAATACAGAATACCTGATGTAATAGTTACTGCTGTGGGCAGTATTGAAGAAGACATTATGAAATCCATGGGTGAAGACTTTATGCTTGGACAACAGAAACCTGATGACATTGAACTTTATGAAAAAGGCATGAACCGTGTTGGAAATCTGTTTATAAAAAATGAAAGCTATGAAAAATTTGAGGATAAAATAACATTTATGCTGAAAAAATTATATGAAAAAAAGAAAGTATGGGCCGTTTCTGAAATGATACATGAATTTGGGTTAATGCTAAATGATGAAGACTCAATATTGTATCAGGCTTCAAGGAATAATATACCTATATTCTGTCCAGCCATAACTGATGGTGCATTGGGATTTCATCTGTTTATGTTCCAAAGTGAGCACCCTGATTTTAATGTTGATGTAGTAAAAGACTTTTCGAACAGTCTTTTCAGCGTAACTCACGATGATAAAAAAGGGCTTATAGCTGTTGGTGGAGGAGTTTCAAAGCATTATGCACTTCTTTCATGCCTTCTTAATGGTGGGATTGACTATGCTGTATATATCACTATGTCAAAGAGCGAATCCGGAAGTTTAAGCGGTGCAACAACTGATGAAGCAAAAAGTTGGGGTAAAATAAAAGATGATTCAGACGCTTCAACTGTTGTAGGGGAAGCAACTGTTGTGTTCCCACTGATTATGATAAAGGTTCTTGAAACTCTTGAAAATGAGGGCTTATTAAAATGATGGATAAAGCACATTTTGAGATGAGCAAATCAAAAATCATTGAGAATTATAATGAAATCAAATCCATGTGTGATGCTGTTTCCTATTCTTTTAAAACAAATAATAAGGCAGCTGAAATACTTGAACAGGAAACAGACAGCTGGTTCAGCGTACATTTTATAGATTCGATAAAAAAACTCCATAAAAAAGACAAGATATGGTTTATAGCACAGGCATGGAACAAAGAAGAGCTTGATTCAATATTCAAAGAAGGAGTTAATAAGTTTATAGTTGACAATGAAATGGATTTGGAAGTTTTACTGGAGTATATTAAAGAAAATAAAAAGAATATAAGCCTGCTTTTAAGAATGAGATTAAAGGAAAAAACAGTTCATACAGGCAAATATTTTGTCTATGGCATGTATTCTCATCATATCAACAGACTCATACCTGAATTAAGAAACAACAGCAACATAGAAAAGGTAGGCATTCATTTTCACAGGAAAACCCAGAATATTGGTGAATGGAATCTTAAGGAAGAACTTAAAAGCATATTAACTGAAGAAACTGTAAAATGCCTTGATGTTGTAAATATTGGTGGGGGAATCCCTGCTGAGTATAAAAATTACAGGCCTGAAATAAAGAATTTGGTTTTTGAAAAAATAAAAGAACTAAAAGAATGGCTTGATGAAAATAACATAAAAATGATAATCGAACCTGGAAGATATATTGTTGCTTCTGCTGTTAAATTAATCGCTGAAATAAAAAACATATATGATAATAACATTATAATCAACTGTTCAGTTTACAACTCAGCAATGGATACTTTTGTTGCAAATATAAGGCTTTTAGTTGAGAACGAAAAAGAAACAGGAACACCATATACAATAAAAGGATGCACTCCTGATTCAATGGATATCTTCAGATACAAGGTTTTTCTTGAAAATCCAAAAATAGGGGATAAATTGGTTTTTCTTAATGCAGGGGCTTATACTTATTCAACTGATTTCTGCAATCTTCCTAAATTAGAAACAGTTATTATTGATTAGCAGGTTATCGTTCCCCATACACATTCAAGGGTATCGGGACACTTAAAACCAGATTTGCATTCATTTATAAAGCAGAAATCCGGAGTGTTGTCACATATTCCATCTTCGTCAAAATCAAGAAAATTATATCTTGAACATTCAGCAGAACATTTTTCATCAATAACTTCTACATCCCTGTCAAAATTAAATCCTGGAATATTCTGCGAAGGCAGGACTATCACTATAATAACTGCAAGAATAGCAATAATGGAGGTTAAAACAACAAGTCTTTTATTCATTATATATTAAAAATAAATGTTTAATATAAAATTAACTGATTATTCAGCAGGTTCTGGACATGTAAATGAACATGATGTAGGACATGTAAACCCTAAAGGACACCTGTTATTTGCGCAGAAAACATCTGAATTATCACATGTTCCATCTCCAGTAGTATCTACAAAATTATAAGTTACGCACGCTATATTGCAGGCCGCTGTTCTCCCAGCTAAATTCGTGTCTCCTGTTGCTCCCTGCTGGAACTGACCTAACCCTGTTGCAGACTGCGCCTGTGAAGTAACAAAGAATATTACAACCACCACAGCAACAAGAACTGCAATGGCAAGTATTACAATTGTTTGTATTGGAAGTTCTTGAGCCTTCTTATTCATTAGTTTATATGTATTATTTCCTTATTCTTAAATATATCTCATATTACCATAAACATTTTAAATTATGATGTGTGTGTTTCTATTATGGAATCGTTAAAATTTGAATCAGAAAAAGCAAAGAAGTGGGGAATGGAAGGCAAGATCGCTTCTTATGCCTACACTCCCGACTTAGTAGTTGTATACAGAAAGGAGGGGGAAGAAGAAACAACAGTTGCTTACAAATGTCCAAACTGCGCATATGAGTATGGGCCGATTACTGCAATAATTGAATGGCCTTACAAAATAAAATGCGGACAATGCAGAAAGCTGGTATTCAAATCAACAAAAGGCAGGGGCAGAGCAAAAAAGAAATGAAAATCAAGGAATTTTTCCATAATGTAAGACATTATCATTCGCTTAAAGGGGTAAGAAAAAGAAATTATCCCTTAACATTTTTTGGAGGCACGATATCTGCATTTTCATATCTTTACCAGTTTGAGATAATAATCTTTGATATAATAACGTATGGTTCAAGGCTTCCATTAAATTCTTACATAACCTGTGTTGGTTTAAGTGCAATGGGCATGCTTGGTTTCTGCTTAATGCACAAAGGCGTGACTGAATATTGGATATAAATAACTTTATAAATAAAATATAATTCTCTAAAATTTATGCCTCAGTAGCACAGTGGTAGTGGCGCTGCCTTGGTAAGGCAGAGGTCGCGAGTTCGACTCTCGCCTGAGGCTTAAGAAATTTTTAAAAGCGGGAAAAGATAATTCTGTGTTATGAACAAGTCAAAAACTGCAATAGTATACAATTCTGTTTATGGTTCAACTAAAAAATATGCTGAATGGCTCCATAATGAATTGAAATACATAGTTTTTGAAATTGACAAAGTCAAGCCTGAAGAACTTGCTGTTTATACCAGCTTAATAGTCATGTCCGGGGTGTATGGGGCAAAAATGCCCGCAGTTAGATTTCTTAAAAACAACTGGGATAAATTAAAAGAAAAGAAAATTATTCTGATTGCCGTGGGCATGGCTCCTGAAGGAAACTGGTGGGACAAATTAACGCATTTCTTAATCCCTCAGAGTATAAAAAAGAGAATCAAATATTTCAAAATTCAGGGGAAATACAAAGAGCAGGGAGAGATAAAGAAAGAACACCTTGACAGAATAATTAAGTATATTTTAAAACAGTAGGCATATTTTGTAAGTGTTCCCCACCACCAAAACACTTAAAAGTAGTATATTCTAAGGCTTTCTTATGGAAAACACTGAATTAAATAAATTCGATATAAAAGTGCTTAAAGCAATAGTAAAAGGCGATAAAAAGTTATCACTTAGGGAGATAGCAGAGACTGCAGAATTAGAAAACGAATTTGAGAAATACAGTTTGCTTGCAATGTCTCTTTTAAAGATGGAAAAACTGAACCTGATTTTCCTAAATGATGCGCCTGTATTTACAGAAAAGCCTATTGTATCAGCAACCTATGATGCAAAAATTTATTTTAAGAGATACTAGTTTTTAGATTATGGGAAATACCGAACACCAAATCTCAAAGTATATTAATCTATAACTGAAGTTAATGTATATGGAAATATCCGAAAATGCCATTGTTTTAGATAAAGAAATAAACAAACTGGATAAATTTGTTATAGATTTTACAAAAATACTTGATAAATTAAAGATTAATTATTCAGTTGTATCTGGATATGTTTCTATTTTACTGGGCAGAAGCAGGGCTACAGAAGATGTTGATATTCTTATCCCTAGATTAGGGTTTGATAAATTTGAAGATATGTGGAACAATTTAACTGAATTTGAATGTATGACTATTAATATTAAAGAAGCTTATGAAACTTTAAAGAATGGCTCCAATATAAGATTTTTCAGAAAAGATGTTTTTATACCAAATATGGAAGTTAAATTTTCCAAAAATGAACTTGATGAGTACACCTTAAACAATTCTTTTGAGGTAAAGATTAAGGACTACAAAATAAAAATTTCGCCTCTTCATTTACAGATTCCATTTAAGTTATTTTTAGGAAGTCAAAAAGATATAGAAGATGCAAGACATATTTACCAGTTAGTCAAAGACAAATTAGACAAAGAAAAACTACAATATTTTACAGAAAAGCTTAAAGTTTCTCACAAATTAAAGTTAATACAATGAATGTAAAAATTAATCTTAAACAGCTTGAAAAAGAAAAGGAACAAAATCTAAAAGATAGAATGGATTTCATAGACAAACATGTTGAATGGATTAAAAAAAATCCAGATAAAAAATGGTCAAAGGCCCAAAAAGATTTCTTAGACTGCCAGTATAAATGATTATCGGAAATATCGGACATCTATCAATATTATTTAAATACTACTTCTTTTTTAAATTACTTAAAATGAACATTGAATTAACAGAAAGCGAAATTAAAGAAATTGGAGCATTGGTCTCCAAGAAACTTGAAGGCATACTGTGGGTTGTAAACAACAAAGAAGTCCAGAACAAAGAAGAACTTCAGAAAAGAGCAAAACTTATGAAAGAACTTCTTGACAAATTAGGGGTAGGTTTCAATCCAAGGCCACAGAAACAACAGACTAAGTTTTAGCAATTAAAAAAATTTAAAAACTTGTTCTAATAAATATAGATTATGGAAGAAGCGTATTTTTTAAGCAAACTTTCTGTTCAATTAATACACTGTTATGTAAAGCATGGATATAATCAAAAAGAGTTTACAAGGGATATCTCTTTATTAGGTAATTACAAAAGGTTTCTTGTGATGAGATGCATTATTGAAAATAATCAGGATTCATTTGAAGAAATCCTTAACACCACACCTATGGAAGAAGAAGGGCTGAAAAGAACCTTGAGTAAGTTTACTGAATCAGGAATTATAGAAAAATCAGGAGAAAAATTCAAGGCAAGTGAAAAAGGCAAGGACTTAATCAATGCAATTTTAAGTTCTGTATGAAAAAGTATTAATAAGAAAGATGGCTTTTTTTATATATGGAAAAAATAGCTGTTATAAGTTCTGAAAGCTTTAATCAATTATACAAGCATTCAAAAGCTGAAAAAAAAGATATCAATCATATAATTAAAAGACTGGCCAAACTACTTTCAAATACTCACTGCGAACTTGGGATAATTGCAGGGGAAGAAGTTTCTCTTGAAGTTGCAAAACTCTATGACAGAAACTCTGGGGGGGAAGTGCATGTTTTCTGCCCAAAGAATTATGAATTTAAGTATGAGAGTTTGATTGATAAAAAAACAGAGGCTAAATCCTTCAGTGAAGTGCATCAAAAACTTTCAGAATGGTGCAATAAAATAATTGTTCTCGGGGTTTCAGCAAGTGTGTTCTCAACACTTGGACTTTTAAGATTAAGAAAAGATGATGTTGAGGTTCTTGTTCTTAAGGAATTAATATCAAAACCATTACACACAGAACTAAAAGAGAGTATAAACCATGTTAAAGAAGTTAAAAATATATATGAAATGGAAAAAGAGATAAAATGGTAAAATGCAGAATGTGTGATTTAATAAAAAAATCATCTGAAATATCGCTTTATGAAGATGAATATGTATATGCTTTTCTTTCAAATTCACAGCAGACATATGGAAAATCAATAGTTGCTCTCAAACAGCATAAAACAAATTTCATGGAGCTTGATAAAAAAACAAGAGATGCGTTTATGGATGGTGTTGTAAAAGTTGCTAAACTACTTCAAAAAAGCCTTAAGCCAGTACACATGAATTATGAAATTCTAGGTAACTACCAGCCACACATACACTGTCATATTGTGCCTAGGTATAGTAACAGAAAAAAAGACGCTTTTTACAATATCAACCTGAAAAATCTTAATAAAAAATCTGCTTATAAAAAAGACCCTTTCTTTGCAAAATACCGTCTTGAGCCAGTTATATCAGGACATTTAGCAGTTAAATACAAAAAGACAGATGAAGAGCTTAAAAAAATAAAAAGAAAAATAATATAATAATTAAAGGCGTGAATGAAACAATGAAAGAAAAAGAAGTCAAAGTTGCTATAAACTTTACATATGTGGTTATAGGAATTATATTCACTTCTGTGTCATTTCCATTAATATTTGAACCAATAGTTTATGATGCTGTTATAAACAATTCAATAACTCTTTTAGGTTATTTAAGAGCGGTATTTGCGAGTGCAATAGCTTTTATAGGATTTATTCTTGCACATCGTGGATTAACTGGAGAATGGCTTTAAGGATTATTTAAGCAACTTTTTTAGTTTATCTCTACTTAATAAAACATAATCTTTATCTCTTGAAAATATTTCCAGAGTTATTGTTCCATCATAGTATCTCTTTAACAGTTTAATCACATTATCCAAGTTCATATTTCCCATACCCAAAGGCAGATGCTGGTCTTCTCTTCCATTATTGTCATGCATATGTACATGTTTGAGTTTTTTGTGGAACTTCCTGATGAATTCTTCAGGTGTTCTGTCAAACAAATTAGCATGTCCAAAATCAAGAAGCAGGTATAAACCCGGGACATTATTTAATATTTTAGAAACATTTTCCAAAGTATCTTTTGAAGTGTCAATAGGCTCGTATATGACAGTAAGTTTGTATTTTTTTGCTTCCTTTACAAGGGATTTTAGTGTTTCTGTCTGAAATGCAATTGATTCTTCTGCCTTAAACATGCCAGGCGCCCAGTTGGCATGGATAGTAACTAATTTTACATTTAATCTATGAAGAACATTAAAATATCGTTTTGCTTCTTCAACAGCAGCTTTTCTAAGTCCTTTAGCAGGAGAACCTATAGGGAAATACCATGCAGTATGTCCTACTGCACCTAATTTATACTTGTCAAGCATTTTTCTTACAGCAGGCACATTTATTTTTTCAGGGACTGCTTTATCTTCTTCCAGAAACAAGTCTACAAAATCAAAGCCGTTTTCCCCAATCCATTTTATCTCTTCAAGAATATTTTTCCTTGGATTGTTTGGAAAACCTATCTTCATAGTCATAAATAATATACTGTATTATTTAAGAGTATCTTAAAAACAATAAATCTTATAAGATTTAACCAATTCATTAAATGTTAGATGATAGTTCTCGGACTTGCAGGAACAATCGGCGCAGGAAAAGATGCTGTTGCTGATTATCTTGTTAAAAAATATGAGTTTAAGAAAATAACTGTTGGCGACTTAGTAAGGGAAGAAACAAAAAGAAGAGGTATGGAATTAAGCAGGGAAAATTCTGTAGAAGTTTCAGAAGATATGAGAGATAAGCATGGAAAAACCTACTGGCTTGAAAAAGTTGCAGACAGAATAGAAAAAGAAGAGTGGGAAAAAGTAGTTGTTTCAGGTATAAGACTTCCATCTGATGATAATGTTCTACATGAAAGGTTTGGTGATGAATATATCTTAATACTGGTTGATGCAAAGCCTGAAATAAGATTTGAAAGGATGAAGTCAAGAGCAAGAGAAGATGCTCCTAAAACCCTTGAAGAATTTGAAAAACAGGAAAGAACTGAATGGAAGCTTTTCAAGCTTGAAGAAACATTCAGGAGAGCAAAGTATACATTAGACAATAACGGAGACATGAACGAGCTTAAGGCAGACATAGATGATCTTATGGAACAGCTAGAGCTGGATTATGCTTAGAAAAATTATATAAACTTTGAGCATGTTATTTAAAGTGATGAAAGGCAGGTATTTAGCATTGATTTTTGCATCTCTTGTTGCTTTTACTGCTGTATCAGCATTAAGATATGAAGTTTCTGTTATCAATAATACAATATATGCTGGGAATGATTTGTATTATAATATTACATTTACTGCTGACAGAGGGCCTCAGCAGAACATTGTATTAAGATGTGATCCTCTAAAAACTCGTTTTTCAGGGATTGAAGGTGAAGTGTCATACACATCATGTTCAATAACTCCTTCAAAATTCACAGTAGAACCATTTAAGGGTTCTCAGTCAGTTCTTGTAAGAATTGGAGTTCCTGAACAAGCTTTTCCAGATTATGGTGTTTCAAAAAGAAACACAATATTCAGCATTATAGCCGAAGATACCTACCATAAGACAATTGAAGATTTGCAGTTAACAGCAAGAATACTGGGGGAACTCCCTTCAATTATTGTTGAAGTTCCTGTTGAAACTGCTATTGATTATTCTAAAGTTTCTCTTTATTCAGTTTCCTTTCCAATAAGTATTTCTGATACAAGAAACCCTGCTGAACTAACTCTCATTATAGACAATCAGTTAAGGGAAAGGATTGAAACAGATGTTGAAATAAGATTAATGCGGGGCACTCTGCTGGTTCAGAAAATAACTGATAAATTAAACATAGAAGGTGTGGATAAAACAACTTATATTAAAGAAATAAATCTTGGGGAAACCCTTTCACCTGATGCTTATTATCTTGATATCAAGATAATGCATAACGCAAATGTGGTGCTTTCAAAAAAGATTTATTTTGATATAGCGGGATATTCGGAAATAAATGAAAACTCAGTTGAAAGCATAAGCATTTTCGGAAAAACTGTTGAAGTCACTCTCGAAAATGAAGGGACAGCAACAGGAGTGAAAGTTATTGAAAAACCGATGAATTTCATTGAAAGGATTTTAACAGTTGGGAGCATTGAAGGTGCCCAGATTACAGGCAATGCAATTGTATGGGAAGTTCCGCTTGATTCAGGAGAAACAAAAAAAGTTGGTTACAAGGTTACATTTATCCCTATTCTAATACTTCCTTTCATTATTGCAGCACTGGGGTATATGTTTTGGTGGAGCAATAGAGGAGTTGTAATTGAAAAATCTCTTACAGAAAAGAAACAGGCAGAACATGCAACAGAAGGTAAAATGGTTGTTAAGTTTAAGAACATTGCAAAACAGCCTTTCAGGGATGTTAAAGTAATTGAGAAAATACCTGAATTTGTTTCTCATGTGGGTGATTTCAGTCCTGCAAAGCCTGAGATAAGAAAGATAAAAAGTGGACATGAACTTGTTTGGAAAATAGACAAAATGACCCCTAAGGAAGAAAGAATATTTACTTATAAAGTAAAAACCAAATTAGGTTTGCTTGGGAATATCAAGCTTCCTGCAAGCCAGATTAAATTTTACAACACAAGAGGGAAGCTTAAAACAAGAAAGTCCAACAAGATAAGCTTTATCGGGGAATATAAGAATTAAGGACAAACTTTATAAATTCAATTTTATGTTAATGGTTTAGCCCGCTGTAGCTCAACGGTAGAGCGCACGGCTGTAGATGTGGCTGGAGGGGGTTTGGATATCATGCCCTTCTGTGAAATGCCATCAGCCGTAACCGTGAGGTTGCTGGTTCGAATCCGGCCAGCGGGATTCCTTTTATTTTTTATAAACCCTGTCATGATGTTCAAAATCAAGTATAAATACTGTTTCTGAGTTTTTATCAAATGAATACACTAAAACAAAAGATTTTCCTATATGAACCCTTCTTTTATTTTGCAAAGGTGCTCTCAGAGGTTTAAACTGTTCTGGGTTTTCAAGTATTCTCTTAATTTTTCTGTTAATGATTTCAAGCAGACTTTTATCTTTTTTTTCAAATTTTTTAAACAGGCTAAAAACTCTTTGTTCTATTTTAAGCTTACAGCTCATTCCAAACCGAACTCCCTTGCAAAATTATTTAAATCTACAAATTTAGCAGTTTTCTCTATCTTTTCAAGTTTATCAATATATTCAGTTCTAAGTTCAGGCTCTGCAATTTCCATCTCATATTCCTCAGCCATTTTATCTATAGCCTCAGACTTATCCTTTAAGTCATATCTTGCCTTTATTATGTTTATTATCCTGTTAGTTCTTTCAGAAATATCAACTATTGCTTGAACCATATTAATATCACCTTAATATTATATTAATATGGTATTAATAAATGTTTGGTTGTTAATATTTTCTCTTTTTCATCTTATACCTTGATTTCTTTGTAAAAGTTCCTTCAAGGAATGAAATTAATTCATAAGCTGTTTTTTTGTCAGGATTAAGAATAACATAACCATCCTGCGAAGCTCCGAAATTCTGCTGTAAAGCAAAGAATAATTTTCCAAGCGCGTCTTCTGAAAGCTTTGCTAACTCATCAGAGTTTCTGCTGTTAACCCCGCTTATCACTTTTTTATCAAGTATTTCCTTCAAAGTCAATGCTCTCATAAAAATACTCTAAAGAAGACTCCTTTTAAATGTATCTAAATGCGCTTTCTTCTGTGGTTTGCCTTATAATTATCATTTATCTCTTTTATGTAAAGCTGTCTGTTCTCATCTGTTTTAACAGTGAAAATAGCACAATCTCCGTTATCAGGATGGATAATAAGGTTTTTATGCCAATCAGGTTTATTTTCTTTAATCTGGTTCATTATACTGTCACTAAGCAGTCCTTCAAGATTCAATAAATCACCAAAGCTTTCTTCAAGCTGTAAATGTGCATGTTCTATTCTTACATTATCCCTGTGAATTTTGAGGATATAGCCTTTTTCAGTGACGCAGGAAGGGGTAAGATGTTCTTCAGCAAACTTAACAGCAACCCCATAATCTCTTAACTCTTTGATAGTAAAGTTTGTCTTGTCAAGATTAAGTTTAAGTTCAAGAAGGAATAAAGGCTTTCCGAACTTATTGTCAAGATTCTGGTAGTATATTGCTGCCATAACAAAAATAATGCCGGATAAAAATAAAAGTCTTTGCAAAACTAATTAAAATCTGGGAGAGTTATTCTTTGATAATGGAAACATTGGTTGTTAAATCAAGTGATAAAAAGGGTATAAAGAAAGCGTCTGGACTTATAAAGAAAGGTGAAGTAGTTGCTTTCCCAACTGAAACAGTTTATGGATTGGGTGCTGATGCCTTAAATAGAAAAGCAGTTCTTAAAATATTTAAGGCAAAGAAGCGTCCTGCTGACAACCCTTTAATAGTTCATATTGCTAATGAAAAGCAATTGGGCTTATTGGTGGAATACATTCCTGAATCAGCGTATAAATTAATAAAGAAATTCTGGCCAGGACCTTTAACAATCATATTAAAGAAAAAGAAAAAAGTTCCTTCTGTTACTACTGGAGGTTTAAATACTGTTGCTGTAAGAATGCCCTCTAACGAAACAGCTCTTGAATTAATTAAAAAATCAAATCCCCTAGCTGCCCCAAGCGCTAATTTATCAGGTAAAGCTTCTCCTACAACAGCAAAACATGTTTATGAAGATATGAAAGGAAGAATCCCTCTTATAATAGACGGAGGAAAAACTAAAATAGGAATTGAATCCACTGTTGTTGATTTAAGTTCTAAAAAACCAGTTCTTCTACGTCCAGGAAAAATAACTGCTGAACAGTTGATTAAGATTTTAGGTTCTTTGGAAATTCCTGCTTCAGTTTATGGAAAAAAAGTTTCAAAAGCAATGGCTCCAGGGATGAAATACAGGCATTATTCCCCTGATGCAAAAGTTATTCTTGTTTATGGAAAAAAATCAAAAGCAAAAATAAGAACCCTTGTAAAGAATTATAAAAAAGAAAAATTAAAAACAGCTGTTATTGGTTTTGAATATTATTCTGCAGACTATAACTGTATCTGTGTTACTGAAAAAGACATGACTAAAAAATTATTTTCAAAGTTCAGGGATTTTGACTTAAAGAAAACAGATATCATCATTGTTGAAGGTGTTGATGAAATAGGTTTAGGTTTGGGTTTAATGAACAGGTTAAAAAAAGCTTCAACTGAAATAATTAAAACTTAGATATACATGCCTTTTAATGAATCATCCCTGCAGTTGATATCTTCATCTGGGCAAATATTAAAATAAGAAATAACTCCATCTCTTTTATCAGCAATAGTATAAATTGCAGAACTTTTAGTTCTGTATTTTCTAACTTCATAAAACTCAAGTTCTTCTGATAAGTCCATGAAAAGTTTAAGATAAAAATCAAGATTTGCTGATGCTTTTGACAGCTGTTCTAAATCCTCCTGTGCATCTCTGACAAGTTCATTGTTGTTTAGATTTTCCCCTAAGTTTGTATTTAATAAGTTAGAACCAATTCTTAAAGAATGTGCTCCTAAAATTTTGCTCTCTTCGTTAATCCTAAACTTAAGAAGTTGAATAAGTTTTTTCGGTGAAACACGTTCCCCATAACAACCAACAGAAGCAATAATATCTTCAATATCTTTGTCATCAATGTCTTCAAAATTCATTATTATTCTTAAAAAGCATTACACTTATAAACCTTTTAGAAGCACAGTTTTCTAATTAGAAAACTTTATAAAGAAATTTTACCAATGAAAATTGAAATAAGCCCCTGTAGTCTAGCGGTTAGGACATCGGCCTGTCACGCCGATAACCCGGGTCCGAATCCCGGCGGGGGCGTTTCTTATTTGGTTTAACTTACGAGGGTCGTCACTAAGTGTTTAAAATATGTAGGTTTAACCATGAAAGGCAGTTTGGGGAAGTGTTATTATTGCGGTTTTAAGCAGAAGACAAGAAGCAGAAAGAGGGGGAATGCAGTTATTAACCCTAATGTTGATTATTTAGAAGTAGTTCATTTTCATGGTGCTCAGCAGTGCGGGTCATGCATAATAGTTTGGGGATACGCTAAATCAACGCTTTTTTTATAATTTATTCTAACAATATTAAATAGTAGATAATAGATAACTTTAAATATCAATTGATATTAATAATTATCAAATGAAAAGAAGAAATATCAAAGAAACAATCAAAGAATTCTTTTTTGTTAATCCTAATGCTAAATTAAGAGTCAGGAGAATAGAAAAAAAACTAAAACTTCCCCTGCCTTCTGTAATAAGATACAGCAAAGAACTACAAAAAGAAGGTATTTTAACAACAATACAAACGGGGAATGTTATTTTTTACACAGCAGATAAAACAAGCAGTAATTATCTTCTTGAAAAAAAACTTTACAACATAAAATCACTTTATTCTTCAGGATTAGTTGAATTTATCAAAAAAGAGCTAAATAATCCGGCAGTAGTGGTTTTCGGCTCATACTCAAAAGGTGAGGACATAGAAACAAGCGATATTGACATATACATTGAAACCCCCTCAAATAAAGAGCTTAATCTAACAGATTTTGAGGGAAAATTATCAAGAAGAATGCAAATATTCAGACATAAGGGGATAAGTGAAATAAAAAACAAAAATCTTGCAAATAACATTATAAACGGGACCACATTGAATAATTACATTGAGGTTTTCAAATGAAAGAATCTAACTTTAAGGATTGTTTGGAAAATTCATCAGCAAGAAAAGTTTCAATAGATGAAAAAAGAGCAGAATCTCTGATTGAAACAGCAGATGAAAGAATCAGCTTAATTAAAGACATAAACAAGAAAAACTGCAATTTTGTTTTTGAAGATTATTACACCTCATTGTTGGAATTATTACAGGCGTCAGCCTTTTTGAATGGATTTAATATTTCAAACCACATCTGTATTGGGTTTTATCTTAAAGATTTTTTAAAAAGAGATGATTTATTCATTGTTTTTGATGATTTACGGTATAAAAGGAATTCTTTAACATATTATGGTAGCAAAATGGATTTTGAAACAGCAAAACAGGCGATTGAAAAATGCAAAAAATTAATTAAAGCAATCAAGGATAGTAAATCATAATTGAAACAAAAAAAACAAGCTGATTGTATTGAACTTTATTTCTCTACAATTTCAATTTATTATGTATCTTGCTTAAGTAAGCCTCTGCTTTTTCATAACCCCAAGCGTGGATATAATCCTTTCCCTTTGTTGTTTCTTCTTTTCTAAAAAGCAGGTAAAGGTTAATTCCTTTAATTTCTGAACAGTCAATGTTAATTACTCTTTTTCTCCATCCAATAAGGAATTTACCTGCTTCAGTATTAACTTCATACCAAGGAGCACATTTACTGCATCCACAATATTGGTTCTTCACTGCTGACAAACTAACATCTTTATAGCCTGATTTTTCAAACAAATCCCTAAAAATTTTTTCATATTTTACATTTAAACAATGCCTGTTGCAGTCTTCATGCAGGAAAACAACTCCTTCCTCATATATGTCCATAACAAAATCTTCAAGATTGTCAATAGTCCATTTTTCTTTGCAAACTTCACAGGCAGTTTCTGGTGTTACAAACTCTCCTGGAAATACAAAATTATAGCATGATTCCTGTTCTTTGTTCTTAACCAAAAGGTTTCCACAGCAATCCAGCTTGAATCTCCCGTCAAGTACAAATATGTCAAAAAGCCCTTCATGTCTGATATATCCTGCATCATGCCTTTCAGAAACAAGCCTATGGAAATCTTCAAAAGAATTAAGATTCTCTTCAATCCACTGCTTTGAATTATACCATCTTTTTTCAGAATTTATGATTTCTTCAAGAATAATCTGAGGAACATTAATCTTAACTTTATTCTTCATATTAAAAATATATCATCTAAAAAACTTATAAAGTCTTCCAAGTAGATAAATTAAATTCAATCAATTATTGGATTTTATTTTTAAAGCAAAACTCTTATTACTCTCTTTTACATCCTTAAGGATATGAAAAGCACATGGTTGCTGATTATTGCTATAACATTATTATTAATTGTGTTCTTCTCTATGAATTATGAACCTGATGATGGGATAATTCCTGAACTAGAGAATATTACTGTTCCTGATACTCCATCAAATCAGTTATGTAAACAACTGCCCCTGTCGGAACAGCTCCCGTACGGCAACAGATACTACTGCCTTGCTTTAATCAACAATGATAACAGGTTCTGTGAAGGAGTAAGAGAAGAAAATGAATATTTAATCTGCATGGCTCTTGCAGATAAAGACTCTTCCTACTGCAAACAGCTAAGTGATGAATCAAGGCATGTATGTTATTATCAGTTGGCTGTATCCAGTGAAAATGCATCATTCTGCAGTGATATTGATTACAGCCAGCATGAAAAAGAACAGTGCTACTTTAACTTTATGAGCAACTTATACTCATGGAATAAGTCAGAAGAAATCAAAACAGAATACTGTGATAAATTGGATACTCCTGACAAATACACCTGTCTTGCATTAAAGGAAAGAAACATTACTATGTGCAATAATAACCCTCATTGCTTAACCTTTTTCATACAGGATATATCCTTCTGTGATGAATACCCTGAAATAGAAAGCTGTATGAAAGACAGGGCTAAAACAGACAAAGATGTCAGTATCTGTGAATTACTCCCACAGCCTGAAAGAGATATTTGCATAGGAGCATACTGCACACATACTGAACTCAATAAAACAATATGTGATGCAATTGAAGATTTAAAGGAAAAACAGGAGAGATACATTGAGCTTGCAGTTAATTTAAGGAACTTGGCTTAAGCTTTCCACTGCTTTCTTCTTTCTTTTTTACTTCTTCATCAGAATTAGTAGCTCTGTATCTGCGTGTTGAGGGTACACTGCAGCACCATAAGAATGAATTTTAACATGTGTGGTTGCAACTGTTTGTCCTGCAGCTCTTGTAGCTGAACGAGCAAGATTTAAATTATTGGACAGTTATGACAACGAAGCGCATACTTTTTAAGTTAATTTACAGATACGTAGATATCAGAATATCTAAAAGAAAAGCTTAAATATAAGTTGATACTAAAATAGTATCAATTGATACCAAAATGGAAACTAAACTCAGAATTATTAATATGCTGGATAATAACAAAGAAGGAGTTCACATTAGAGAACTCGCAAGGCTTGTTAAAACTAGTTATAATAATACTAGCCGAAACATAAAAATACTTAAAAAAGAAAATGTCATAAAAGAAGAGAAGGATGCTAACCTAATAAAGATAAAACTAACAGACACCCCATTAACAACAGCATACTTAAAACAGGTCCATACAGAGAATTTTTTGTCATTGCCAAAAAAGATAATTAATTCCATAAATGAATTTCTTTCCGAACTTGAAGAAAAACCATTAATAGCCTTAATATTCGGTTCATATGCAAAAAGAAACTATACAAATAATTCAGATATTGATTTGCTGTTAGTATTCCAAAAAGTAAATAATTCTTCAAACATAGAAAATACTACCAAAAGAGTAAGCATGAGAACAAATACAAAGATAAGTCCTGTTTATGTAAATTATTCTGATTTTGAGAAAAACTTCATGGACAAAAACCATGATTTCTCAAATGAAATAAGAAAAAATGTTATTGTATTAATTGGGGTAGAATATTATTACCATATTTTATGGAGGTTCCAAAAATGAAATTTGAACCAAATAAGTTAATAAAAGACAAGAAATACTGCGAAGAGTTATTTAAGTATTATATTAAAATAAAAGCAATAAGAAAAACAAGTCTAGAATACAAAAAACACATTAAAAAAGCAGTATCTAACCTTGAATTTGCTAATTACCTGCTGGAAGAACACGAACATTCTATAAAAGAAAAACTTCCAAACAGAACTTATTACGACTGGTGCATAACAATATATTATTACTCAATTTATCATACAAGTCTTGCCTTATTGGAAAAGTTGGGGTATAAATCAAACAGTCATTTTGCAACACTAACAGCTGTAACTTTATTTTATTATCATAAAAATGATATATTAAAAGAAGAGGATATTAATTTCTTAATAGAAAAAATAAATCTTAAAGAAAAGGATATAAGTTTTGTAATCGAATCAAAGGACTTAAGAGAAAGAGCTTGTTATGGAGTTGATGAAACATTTAATAAATCACTTGCTAAACATCTTCAGGTACAAACAGCAGATTTTGTGAATAAAATAAAAGATTTAATTGAGTAATATGGAAAGTTATCTGATTTTATTCTTCTTTAATTCTTCCATGAACTTCTTCCTGTATGCTTTTCTTTCTTCCTTATGCTCTTCATTATACTTCTTCGTCTGTTCTTTTCTCTGTTCATTAAACTTACTTCTGTATTCCTTCTGCTTCTTAAGAAAATCCATTTTTCTAGCTCTTTTTTCCATCCATATTTTATCTTCTTCATCTATTCTGTTCTTTTCAAAATCCAGCAGTTTAATCAGCCTCTGTTTTTCTTCTTCTGTCCTGGCATTTTCAATATCTTCATTTAAATTACTGACAAGTTCATCAGATTTTTCCAGAAATATTGAATATGCAATATTAAACTTCTTGAGAGACGCTGCCATATAAATTATGTAAATATTAGAACTATTAAATGTTGGGTAAACAAACATTATTTCAAAATGATTTATTAATAAGTTTTTCTTATACATTAATTATGAACACTGAAAAACTTCCCCTTAGAAAGAATGTTCTTGGGATTGTTTTCAAAGGGGATGAATTTCTTATTGTGCAGAAACAGTACTATAAGGACAATGAGTGGAGCGTTCCAGGAGGGGGTGTTGAAAAAAGTGAAAAAAGTGAAAAAGCCCTTCTCAGGGAGATGAAAGAAGAATTAGGAACAGACAAATTCAAAATCATAAAGAAATCAAACATTACTTATGAGTGGATGTGGCCCATGGAAAATATTGAAAGAAGAAAATACAAATGGAAAGGACAGCATGCAGAAATATACATAGTTGAATTCATGGGGAATAAAAAGGATATTAAAAAACAAAAAGATGAAATCAGAAAGGTCAAATGGGTAAAAAAGGAGGAATTAAAACAGTATCTCATATTCCAGAACCAGTACAAAACAATAACAAAGGCTATCAAAGGCATAAAATAATCACTTAAACAATAAAATTCTAACAGAAAAACGGCATAAAATTTATAAGCAAAGCGTAATTATTAAAAATAAAATATTAAAAATAAGAAAATGAAAAACCCCCAAAGCGTTATTTTACTGCAGAAATATGTTTCCTGTGCCAACAGGATCCCTAAAGATTTTTTTATAACAAAAGGTTCTGGTGAGAGCGACATAACAATTCATGCAGGCTCATACCATCTTGCTTTAAAAGATGCGGGCATAGAAAAGTGCAATATTATAACCTATTCTTCAATACTTCCGGCTGTTGCAAATGAAATTGAAAAACCAGAAGTGATAACACATGGAGAAGTGATGGAATCAATAATGGCGGTTGCAAACTCAAATTCAGGGGAGAGGGCTACTGCAGGCATTATATTGGGCTGGCTTTACAACAAAAACACTGGTGAAAAATACGGCGGGCTTGTCTGTGAACATAACGGAAACTACACTGAAGAAGAAATTAAAGAAAAACTTAAATTAAGTATTAATGAACTTTACACAAATGGCTATTGCGAGAGATATGAATTAAAAGACATAAAAATAATCAAAGAAAGTTTCATACCAAAGAAAAAATACGGAACAGCCATTGTTTCTCTCTGCTTTACAAATCATCTATATCCAATAATAAGCGGTTAACAGATTTTAGGAACATAACCTCCTTTATACAATTAAGGGTTTTGGAGTTGCTTAACAAACCAATATCAAGCAGTTATAAACCCTTAAGAAAAACTTTTAAGGTTTTATTAAAAGAGTTCACATATGGATATCAAAGAGCTTAAACACCCTATAAGGAAGGAGATTTTCAGGAAGTTGATGTATAAGAAAAATCTTTCTTTCTCGCAGTTAATGGATAAAAAAGTGCGTTCAAATCATTTCAATTATCATCTTTCAGAGCTTATCAAGGCAGGGATAATAAAAAAAGAAAATTTTCTGTATTCATTGACTAAAAAAGGAGATAAAATTGCTGTTTATTTTGACACAGAAAGTTCAGATATATATATGCCTCCGTTTACAAGTGTTGCTGTTGCACTAAGAAAAGATAATGAAATTTTATTATCAAGGCTTGAAAAAGGCCCTTTTAAAAACTGCTGGGCAATAAGCGCTGTTGGAAGATTAAAGGAAGGAGAAGGATTAAAGGAAAGTGCTTACAGGCAGACAATTGAAAGAACAGGTTATACGCCAAAGGATTTAGAATTAAAAATAATATATTCAATAAAAACATACTATAGAAGAAAGATTCTTTCACAGCATCTGCATTTTATATTCAACTGCAAAAACTTTACAGGTAAATTAAAGGAAACAACAAAAGACAGGACAAACAAATGGGTTAAAATAAAGGACTTAAGAAGATACAATATATTCCTTGAGAATATAACTACATTAAAGCATATTGACAATGGAGGAATTACATATCTTGAAATAGTCAGGCGTCATGACGGCAAGAAATTCACTTCTTCAAAGGTTATTCTGTAATCAGTTTTTTTTGAGCAACAATATTTAGACACAACAAACTAAAACATCAGGTTTAAATATATTATCAAAAAAGTGGATACAATGGTAAATCAAAATTTTAAAGTAACAACAGACATCAAGGACTTCCTGAAAAAATCAAGACAGCATAAAAAACCATATTTTTATGAGTTAAAAGGAAAAACATTTTATATAACCCCAAATATAATGTCCCCAAAATTCAGTTATGCCCCTCAGTTCTTCATGGATTACTGGAACATACAAGAAAATGACACTGTTCTTGATGTTGGGACAGGCTCAGGTGTGTTAGCAATATTTGCATCAGACATTGCAAAGAAAGTAATTGCAACTGACATAAATCCCTACTGTCTTGAAAGTGTAAAGAAAAGCATTGAAATCAATAATGCGGATGTAGAATTAAGAATAGGGAATATGTTTGATATTGTAAAAGAAGACGAATTATTCAGCAAAATATTCTTTAATGCCCCTTATTTTTCAAGAAAGCCAAAAGATAACCTTGAAAGAGCTGTTTTTGACAAGGATTACAAGGCGATGGAGGCATTTCTTAAAGATGCAAAGCACCACTTAACAAGAAATGGACAGGTTCTTGTGGGTTTTTCAGAGCTTGGTGATGTAAAAAGAATAGAAAAGATGATGGAGTTTTATATGTATGAAATAACCAGAAAAGATGTTGAAACATACGGACATACAAGAATATTATACACTCTTGACAGATGGATTCCATGCGGATGTCCTCCAATATAAAAAACTAAGCAAAGCTTATATTATATAACACATTTAGTATTCTTATGAGTTTTTTCCTTGACTGGTGGATGCTTATCCTTCTTGGAGTTTTTGGAGCATTTGTCAGCACTAAATTAAAACAGAAACACAGGAAAATCTTCACAGCATCTTACTTTATTGGAATACTGGCTTTATTTTACATAGTTTCAGCAGCAATGTATGCAAATCTGGATTTTGCAATGCCTCTTTTAAACTGGCTTCAGGACAATGGTGTTTACATGGGAGAAAATCAGGAAAATATAGGTTTTAATTTCATGATTAATTCAGGGGTATTCAGTTTTGATGTTGAAGGAGGGCCTTCCAGCCACCCAACAATATTATTTGTAAGTATTCTTCTGTTTGCAACATATTCTTTCTGGCTTCTGCTTGGGTTAAAGATGTTTAAATTTAAAAAAATAGCATAACCTTATAAAGGGCTGAATATTGTTAAACCAAATGGAATTTAAAGAATTAGGAATAAGTTCAGGATTAAGTGATGAATTAAAAAATCACGGAATTGTAGTTCCAACTACAGTTCAGATAAAATCAATACCCCTAATCCTTAATAAAAAAGATGTTCTTATACAATCTGAAACAGGAAGCGGAAAAACAATAGGTTTTGCAGTTCCGACTATTGACATGGTTAAACCTGTTAAAAATGTTCAGGTGCTGGTTGTCACCCCGACAAGAGAACTTGCAAAACAGGTTTCTGAAGAATATGTTAAATTTTCAAGGAAAAAAGGGCTTAATATATCTGTTGTCTACGGTGGTGTTTCAATAAATGAACAGTTCCGCCACATAAAAACAGCGGACATTGTTGTAGGAACGCCTGGAAGGCTTCTTGATTTGCTTGAAAGAAGAATGCTTAATCTCACTTACACAAATTACTTCATACTTGATGAAGCAGACAGATTAATGGATATGGGATTTATTGATGATATAAACCGTATAATAAGCCATCTACCAAACCAGAAACAAAGCCTTATGTTCAGTGCAACCATAAACAAGGAAATTTCACGTCTTGCAGAAAATTATCTTAAAAATCCTGAAAAAATTCTGCTTGAAAACATACTTAAAAAAGGGGTTCTGAAACAGTATTATTATGCAGTTAAAGAATATAACAAAATATCCCTTCTTGTTCATTTATTAAGAGATATAAATAGGGAAAAAACAATTGTTTTTACAAATACAAAAAGAAAAACAGATTTCATTGCTTCAATTCTTAAAAAACAGGGTTTCCGTGCTGAAAGCATAAACGGAGACATGAGCCAGAACATGAGGGAAAAAGTAATGAAGAATTTTGCAACAGGGAGAACCGGAGTCCTTGTCGCTACTGATGTTGCTGCAAGAGGGCTCCACATTGAAGACATTACCCACATTTTCAATTATGACCTTCCAAATACTGCAGAAACATATACTCACCGTATAGGAAGAACTGCAAGAAACGGAAAAAAAGGAATTGCAATTTCTTTCTGTGCAATGCAGGATGAAGACAACATGTGTTCAATACTGGATGTGTATGAAGACAAGCTTGAAGAAAAAACAGTTCCTCAGATTGAAAAAATAAAAGTTGAATTCAACAGATGCCAAAATAGGGACAGATTTCAAAGGGGAGGGCGCAGAGGCAACAGATTCGGAGAAAACAGGAGAAATACGCACAATAGAAATACGCACAATTCAGGAAGAAGAAACGGTTTTTGCAGGGTTTTTGACTGAGGTAATAATATGTCAGTTCCATTTTTTGCAGAACAGCATGAAATACAGGCAACAGTGGATGGAATATCCAAAGAATATTCATTCAAAGCAGAAGAAAGATTAACAAATGAGTTTGTTGTTGAAATTCATAAAAATAAAAAACATATTGGGTGGTTCCAGATAAACTATAACTGGACAAAAGGCAATATTGAACTTCCATACATTTTCTTAACAAAACAGAACGCCGGGATTGGAACTCAAATAATTAAGTGTTTAAAGAGCTATGCAGAAACCAAAAAAATAAGAAGATTAATTCTTACAGACATACTCCAAGGAAAAGAGGATAACCTTGTTCTTGAAGACAGAATTAACATATTTGCAAGAATAGGTGCAAATCTTGGGGTAAAACATATGTCAATATGCATTGAAGATTATAAAGTAAATAACCCCCCAATAAAATATGACTTAACATATCACCTTTGATAACAGCTTCCGAATAATTTAAATTTTACAATATTTAAAATAATAAAATGGAATTTGTTCAGAAAGGAAGTTTAAAATTAACAAGTCCTGCATTCAGGGAAAACGGGATTATTCCTAAAAAATACACATGCGACGGAGAAAAAATAAATCCTGAACTAATCATAGAAGTCATACCTGTTAATACAAAAACTCTAGCTTTAATCATGGATGACCCAGATGCTCCTTCAGGTGATTTTGTCCATTGGGTGATGTGGAACATAACCCCTGTTTCAAAAATAGAAGAGAACTCTGTTCCTGCAGGGGCAGTTGTAGGTATAAACAGCGGAAGAAAGAACAATTATTTTCCTCCATGTCCTCCTTCAGGCGTCCACAGGTATATTTTCAAACTATATGCTCTTAACACAGAATTAAATCTTGCTTCATCTTCAAACAAACAAAATCTTTTAGAAGCTATGAATGGACATATACTCAGCCAAACCTCTTTAGTTGGCAAATACTCAAGGGATTAAGATTCACAGTCAAACCAGACTTTTTCATCTGAGTTATGTCCATTATAATTAACTGTTATTTCTTCTCCTTTTTTAATCGGCTTTATTGCCAAAATTATAAGGGTGTTTTGTGAATTTTCGCTAAATTTTGCATTTGGATTGTAAGAATGGTTGTAAAGTGAACCATAGCCAAGAGCAATTGCAATTGTTTTGCCCTCTTCCCAGTCAAAATAATAATCCTTAAGTGCAGTTTTATCAAAATGCTCTTCATCCGCTGTATTGCAGATAATGAGAGGACAGTCTTCTATAATTTCATCTTCATTAATGTCTTGAGTTGCAAAGATTCCCCTTCCATGAAGTTTGCTTTCTTTAACCTCAA
Organism: Candidatus Nanoarchaeia archaeon; assembly: GCA_028715295.1. Taxonomy (GTDB): domain Archaea; phylum Nanobdellota; class Nanobdellia; order JAQUSD01; family JAQUSD01; genus JAQUSD01. The sequence continues at coordinate 14,032 of JAQUSD010000005.1, read as the reverse complement.
TTTTCATTTAAGATAAATAATAAACATAAATTGGTTTATAAATACATATGGTGGTATAAATTTCATGGAAGAAAAAAAACTAAAACTTTCAGAACTTGTTGAGGGAGAATCAGGGATTATAATATGTTTTGACAAAAATCCTCCAAGGATGTACGGATGTATGCAAAGGCTAATGGAGTGGGGTTTTCTCAAAGGTGCTGAGGTTAAGATTGAAGCTATTGCTTTTGGTACTTATAGGGTAAAAGTAAAAGGACAGCAAACCACATACGGAATAGGAAAAGGCCCTCTGGAAAAAATTTATGTTAAAAAAACCAATGAGTAATTTTATCCTTAATTAAATTTAAAAATTAAAGAAAAAGGTTAAAAGCAGATAAATTATATTTATTGCTGTGAATAAAAAAGAAAAGGAAAAACTGAAACAGAGAAGAACTGTTGGGTTTATACTAACAATACTAGCCATTATATCTATGATTCTTTTTGCAATAGCATGGGGGGGATAAAACTATTTTGCCATTAATTCTTTAATCTTAGTGATAAAAGAATCTGCATTATCTAATTTCATAAATGCTGACTTTGTACTAAAAATTTTTTTCAGGATATTGGAATCCTTATCCGCAGTATTACCGCTTAAATAAACCATGCCCAAGGTTTTTTTAATGCTTTTAATCTTTTTTACAGGTATTTTAAACATAATTCTTGCTCCTGAAAGAAACTGTTTGTCCTTTACAAAAATAAAAGAATCTTTGGTTAAAAAGGCATATCCTTTGAAAAAACCTCCGTCTTCTCCGCCTTCCTGAAGCCTTCCTTGTCTCCAATCAATAATTTTATCCTTGGTTAATCCTGCTTTTGAAACAGCATCCTCAAATCCCATGTGTTATTATCAAAATCTTTAAATTAAAAATATTGTGCTATTCAAAAGAAAACAATAATCATAACTGAAAACATTAAAAGACTGAGCATATCTGCTGTTGCTGTTGATATTGGAATTAAGAAATTATCAGGGTCCATATTTTTCTTATGTATATACAAACCTCCAATTACAGCAATAATTGAAACAGATAAGGTTACAACAACTGTAATTATTAAAATCATTAAAAAAACTTTGATAAAAACTCCAAGGCTGAATTCTGCACTTATTAAAAAAGCGAGTACAACAAGATAAACTGCTGAAACAACACTGACTGCAATTATTCTCGCCATCATTTGTTTAATATCTTTTGAAGACTTCCAGTTTTTTGGTTTTATTTTACCAAGATAAAGAAGTGTTGTAAATTTTGAAGAAACAATGCAACCCAACCCACCAAGCATATTATTCATTGCAGGAAAAATAATAATCAAAGGAGCAAGAACAAGAAGATTTTCTTCAACAGCCTGAAGTCCGATTCCTCCAATAGAACTTATGAGAGAAACAATTACAAGCGCAACAAGACTCTCTTTTATGATTTTTACACTCAGTTTCATGCTATAATCACCACTGCAAGTATCAGGCTAGCCATACAAACTACATCGCCTATTGTACTGATATAAGGTCCAATAACATTATCAGGGTCTAATCCTTTTTTGTAAACATAAAAACACAGAAAAAAGGTAATAGGTATCATTAATGCTCCGGATATAATTCCTGCAGTAATCCCTACAAATATAATTGTTGCATCACTATAACCTAAAAGCGAACTGATAAAGTATGCAAAAAAACTTAAAAGAACACTTGCTATAACTGTAAGAATAACTGTTGCAGTAAAGTTGCCTCTTATAATAGGAGAATTTTTCAAATGCTTTACAGTGCCAAGATGCAGTGCTGTGCTTACTCTTGCTGACAATGCTCCGCTTAAAGCTCCTCTTAACTGAAGAAAACCTGGAAGGAAAACAAGAAGTCCTGGAACAGCAGTTATAACACCTTTGTAAAATGCCAGAATTCCTCCTGCTAGGATTCCTCCAGTAACTGCTATGATTTCAGCGCTGAGCATCTGGTTAAATTCACGCATTTTAAATCTTAAGATGGCCTTTCAGCATTTTATTAAAAAGTTCATTTGAAGCAAGAGTTCCTGCACCTATTATAAAATCATTGCTCTTAAATCTGAAACTCTTATTTATGTTAAAAAACCATTTATTCCCTCTCTTGACACTGATTATTTTCAACCCAGTATTTGTCATTACCTTGACGCTTCCTATTGTCTTATTTTCAAGAAAAGAATTTTTTGGTATTGTAACAGCCACAACCCTTTCATCTGTTTCAGAAAGAATCTCCTTCACTATAGACGGCAGTGAATTGCCAGCAAGCCTGCTTACATTCATTGCTGCATTTGCATAGTCTTTTATGTATTCCAAAAAATCCATAAGTGCAAGTCTTTCCGCATCATTTATTTTAACCTTGAACATCAGCTTCAGGGTTTCAGTTTCAATACTGACAAAATCTTCAAAAAGTTCTTTTACATGTTTTGACAGATTTTTGTCATTAAGGAACAGAGAACTGTATGACAAATCCATCATCAGTTCACTCATGTTCTTCATATCAAGAAGATTATCTTTAATGTTAATATTAACCACCTCTATTAATTAAATAATAGTTTTTCTGGTTTATAAATTCTTTTTTAAGCATATAATATAAAAAATAACAGAAATTAAACCTTGAACAATTCAGTGCTTAGGTATTTTTCCCCTCTGTCAGGGAATATTACAACCATGTTCCCTTTGTCAATTCTTTTTGCAACTTTTATTGCTGCAAGCATTGCTGCTCCGCTGCTCATACCTGCAAATATCCCTTCTTTTTTTGCAATCTGTCTTGCTGTTTCAAAAGCTTCTTCAGTATCAACCATCTCCATAATATCAATTTTTGAAGCATCAAATAATGAAGGGACAAGGGCTTCTTCCATATTTTTTAATCCCTGTATATAATGCCCCTTTACTGGCTGGGCACATACAACCTTGATATTTGGATTTTTTTTCTTTAAATAACTTGCAATACCCATTATTGTTCCTGAAGTCCCAAGTGCTGAAACTATATAGTCAACCTTTCCTTTGGTTTGCTTCCAGATTTCCTTTGCAGTCGTATGATAATGAGCTATTTTGTTGTATTTATTTGAGAATTGGTCTGGCATAAAATATTTTTCAGGATTTTCCTTTACAAGTTCCCGTGCTTTTTTTATTGCTCCGTCTGTCCCCTCTTTTGCAGGTGTGTGAGTTACTTTTGCACCAAAAGCCTTTATCATTTTTACTCTTTCAACAGAAACTGCTTCGCTCATTACAATTTCAACATCATAACCTTTTACACACCCTATCATGGCCAGCCCTATGCCTGTGTTTCCTGATGTTGGTTCAATAATTGTTTTTCCTTTTTTAAGAACTCCCTCTTTTTCAGCCTGTTCAATCATTTTCAAAGCAATTCTGTCTTTTATGCTGCCTGTCGGATTCATGCCTTCAAACTTTGCAAGCATAATAACATTTTTGTTTGGATTAAGATGGTTTATCCTGATTAAAGGAGTGTTGCCTATTGCATCAAGAACTGTTCTGCATGCCTTCATTTTATAATCCTCCATGCAACCCCTTCTTTTGTATCGCTGATTTCTATCTTCATTTCTTTAAGCTTGTCTCTGATGCTATCAGCAGTCTTGTAATCTTTTTTCTTTCTTGCTTCTTCCCTCTCATTAATCATTTTTTTAATTAGCTTCTCATCAATTTCCTGCTGTTTCTCAAACAATCCAAAAACACCAAGAAGTCCTTTGTAAACTTTCAGGGTTTTTGAAAGAGCAGTTTTATTCCGATTATCAGAAATATAACTTCTGATTTCATTTGCAATACTGTGCAGTGTTCTCAAAGCAAGAGGGGTATTCAAATCATCATCCATTGCTTTTATGAATTCTTTTTTCAGTTTTTCAACTTTTTTAACAAAAATGTCATCTTTAACAGATTTTTTAACAAGAGGTTTGGTATTATCAGCATTCTGAAGAACAGTGCTAAGTCTTTTAACTCCTGCTTCAGCAATCTTTATGCTTTCCTCGCTGTAATCTGTTTTATCCCTGTAATGGCTCTGGAGAAAGAAGTATCTTATTGTATCAGCACTGTATTTTTCAAGCAAATCAATAAGGGTAAAATAGTTTCCCTGGCTTTTTGACATTTTCTTTTTATTCATTGTTAAATGATTATTATGCACCCAATACTTAACGAATTTTTTTTCAGTTGCACCCTGACTCTGTGCAATTTCATTTTCATGATGAGGGAATATTAAATCAACGCCACCAGTGTGGATATCAAAGCTTTCCCCAAGGTATTTCATACCCATTGCTGAACATTCAATATGCCATCCAGGACGTCCCTTGCCCCAGGGTGTTTCAAAATAAATTTTTCTTTCAATCTCATCTTTTGTGCTGAATTTCCACAAAGCAAAGTCCTGCGGGTTTTCTTTAGAGTATTCATCAACATTAACCCTTGCCCCTGATTTAATTCCTTTCTTGTTTAGCTTTGAAAGTTTTCCGTAGTCCTTAAACTTGGAAATGCTGAAATAAATCCCGTCTTCAGTAATGTAAGCAATGCCTTTCTTAAGCAGTTTTTTTATTAACTCAATCATCTCAGGAACATTTTCAGTTGCTCTTGGGTAAATGCTCGCCTTCTTAATATTAAGATTTTCAAGCCCTTTTAGAAATTCTTTTTCATATTTTTGGGTAAATTCTTTTAGTGAAAGTCCCTCTTTCTTGCTGTCTCTTATTGTTTTATCATCAATATCAGTAACATTCATCACATGCTTAACTTTGTAACCGCGAAATTCAAGCCACCTTTTTAGGATATCAGCTCTGAAAAAACTAAGATAATTCCCAATATGAGGCAAACCATAAACAGTCGGACCGCACGAGTAAATACTGACATTATTCCCTTTAACCGGCTTAAATTCCTGTTTTTTTCTTGTCAGCGTGTTATAAAGCTTCATAGTCGTTAAGGAGAGGGTGGGAGTTGAACCCACTTAAACCGGGTTGCAGCCGGTCACATAACCGTTCTGACACCTCTCCATGTCCTCTTCTATCTAGCTTGTAATTGAAGGCAATAGAAGAGTATTGCCTCTACTAACAACAACAGCAACATTCGTTTGTTGTAGCAGAGTTCATACTTGAAAAGGTGCAAATGATGATTTATAAAATTTATGTTTTTGAAAAGTTTTAAATAATGGACACAAAGATATAATCAATGATGAACAGCAGACAAGTAGGCTTTTTGATAATAGGGATATCCGCACTTGTAGGGTATATCACCTACTCGTTCAATCTGGCTCTAACAGAAATAGTCAGCACCTCATGCGAGCACGGAACCTCCTGTCCTATGTGGGGAACAATAACATTTCAGACAAATGTAAGCCTTTCAATAATGACAGGTATAATACTTGTAGGTATGTACATAATTTTCTTTGTAAAGGATAAAAAACCTGAACAAATCAAAATTGAGGTTTCAAAAAAGAGCTACGAAGAGGTTATGAAAGAGCTTGACGAAGAAGGGAAAAAGGTTCTTGAAGCAATAATAGAAGACAAAGGGACAATATTCCAGTCAGATTTAAGTGAGAAAACAAACATGAACAAAGTAAAAGTGACAAGAGTTCTTGACAAACTTGAAGGAAAAGGGATTATTGAAAGAAAAAGAAGGGGCATGACAAATGTTGTCATACTCAAAAATAAGTGAAATTTCACTGAAACTAGTTTCAAACAATTTCTTATAAGGCGTTTCATTTTCAGAAATGCTCAATGAAAACATTAGAATTCAAAGCAGAAGGCATGACTTGCCACAGTTGTGAAAAACTGATAAGAAGCACAGCGATTGGAATTGAAGGTGTTAAGGACTGCTGGATTGATTATGCAACCCAAAAAGGAAAAGTAGTATATGATGAACACAGGACAAGCATTGAAAAAATACTTTCAAAAATAGAGGAAAAAGGATACATATGCTCCACAACAAGAAGTGATGCTGAAACCATTCTGCCTGAAAAATCCAAGCATGCACTTAAATTGTCCAAAAAAAAACTTTTTGGTTACATATTCCTGACAATAGGAGCTCTTGTTTTCATTTATTTCATTTTGAATCTAAGTGAATCTGTTGAATTGCCTGTGCTTGACAAAAATACAAGTTATGGACTTCTTTTCCTTACAGGATTTATAACCGGACTTCACTGTGTGGGTATGTGCGGTGGGTTTGTTATTTCATATACTGCAAAAGACACAAAAGAAGGTAAAAAATCAAATATTTCACATTTGAAATATGCGGGAGGTAAATTAATCTCCTACACTTTAATGGGTGCTGTGTTTGGTTTAATAGGTTCTGCAATAACATTTACCCCTTTAATGCGTGGAATTGCAGGAATAATTGCTGGTATATTCCTTTTAGTATATGGAATCAATATGCTTAACATCATCCCTGTACTAAGAAGAATAAGAATACCAACTCCAAAGTTTCTTGAAAGATTTGTAAACAAGCAAAGAGGAAAAAGCTCAAGTCCTCTTGTAATTGGACTGCTTAATGGACTGATGCTTGCATGTGGCCCTCTTCAGGCAATGTATGTTATGGCTGCAGGAACTGGCAGTGCTGTTGAAGGTGGAAAAATGCTGTTCTTTTTTGCGCTGGGAACTCTGCCTGCAATGTTAGGCTTTGGTTATATAACAGGAGCAATCTCCTCAAAATTAACCCATGAGATTCTGAAATTTTCAGGCGTTATTGTTATAGTGCTTGGGTTAATAATGCTCAACAACGGGCTTGCATTAACAGGAACAGGTTATGATATACAGAGCATAGCAACTGCAATAAATGCAAATACATTAACAGGAGATAGTTCTGCTGTTGATTCCGTATCTCTTTCCAGTGATGGTTATCAGGAAATAAGAATGGATGTGACAAGATACGGCTGGAGTCCTGACAAGTTTGTGCTTAAAACAGGCGTTCCTATCAGGTGGATAATAAACGGAAAGGAAATCAATGGATGCAATAATGCAATACAGGTTCCTAAACTTGGACTGCATTTTAGCATAAAAACCGGAGAACAAACTATTGAATTTACCCCCACTCAAAGCGGGATTATCCCTTGGAGCTGCTGGATGGGTATGATACCGGGAACGTTCATTATAACGGATAATATGGATTTATCCAACCAGGAAGTGGTTCAGAAAGAACTTGCATCTGCCCCCCAGCCAAAGCAGGGAAGCTATGGGGGGGCATGCGGAACAAGCACTTGCGGATGTTCTGGTTAATGATAAATTAAATAAGCACTGAAAAATTAAGGAGATATGAAAAATGACTGAAAAGATCAATCTTACAATAGACAAAATGCACTGCCAGAGCTGTGTAACGCTTATCTCAAAAACATTAAGCAAAACAAGCGGAATCAAATCAGTCAATGTTAATTTTGCAACTGAAAAAGCTGCTGTTGAATTCAACCCCAAAGAAATCAGCTCTGAAAAGATAATTGATATAATACAGGAGATGGGATACAATGCTTCTGTCACAAAATCGCTTGAAATAGAGGAAGAAAAAAAGAAGAAAGAACTCAAGAGTATGAGGAACAAGTTAATATTCAGTATTATTTTTGCAGTTCCAATATTTATTTTAAGCATGTTCTTTATGGATGTAAATATACCTTATATGGAGTATATTTTATGGGCTCTTGCAACCCCAATACAGTTCTATGTTGGCATGAGGTTCTATAAGGGTGCGTGGGTTGCATTAAAGAATAAAAGCTCGAATATGGAAACCTTAATTGCAATAGGAACAAGCGCAGCTTATTTTTACAGTGTCTATGTGGTTTTGTTCAATCTCATGGAAAGCCAGTATTTTGAAATATCTGCCGTTCTGATTACATTGGTAATGCTGGGTGAATACTTAGAAGAAATTGCAAAAGGAAAAACTTCGGAAGCAATAAAGAAACTTCTTATGCTTGGGGCAAAAAAGGCCATGGTGATAAGAAACGGAAAAGAGATTAGAATCACTGTTGATGAAGTTAAAAAGGGAGATATTGTAATTGTAAAACCTGGAGAAAAAGTTCCTGTTGATGGAAAGATAATAAGCGGGTTAACATCAATAGATGAAAGTATGGTAACTGGGGAAAGCATTCCTGTTGAAAAGAAAAAAGAAGACTATGTTATTGGAGGAACAATAAATAAAAATGGATTTATAAGATTCAAAGCAACAAAGGTGGGTGCTGAAACAACACTTGCAAGAATAATCAAATTAATAGAAGATGCTCAGTTGTCAAAAGCACCAATACAGAGATTTGCAGACAAGGTTTCATCATATTTTGTTCCTGCAGTGGTTATAATTGCATTAAGTACCTTTCTTATCTGGCAGTTTGTTTTTAATGCAAGCCTTTCATTCAGTATAATAGTGGCTGTTGCGGTTTTGGTAATTGCATGCCCGTGTGCCCTTGGGTTGGCTACCCCCACTGCGATAATGGTTGGAACAGGAAAAGGTGCTCAGAACGGGATATTAATCAGGGGAGGGGAATCACTTGAAACAGCACATAAAATAAAATATATCATTCTCGACAAAACAGGAACAATAACAAAAGGAAAGCCTGAGGTAACTGATATTATACCTTTAAACAAAAAAAAGAAAAATTACGTTCTCTGCATAGCAGCGAGCATTGAGAAGAATTCTGAACATCCTCTTGCAGAAGCAATTGTAAGAAAGGCCGGGGGGGTGAAACTCTCAAGAGCTTCGCATTTTAAGGCTGTTCCAGGGCAGGGTATTGAAGCAAAAATCAACAGAAAGTCCTATTTAGCAGGAAATCTTAAACTAATGGAAAAACATCATGTGAAGTTATCTGAAAAGAAACAAGCTGAACTGCTCGAAAGAGAAGGTAAAACAGTGATGTTCATAGCAGAAAATAAAAAACTCATTGGCGTCATTGGTGTTGCGGATACAATAAAGGAAAGTTCGCCTGAAGCAATTAAGAAATTAAAAGACATGAACATTGAAGTGTATATGATTACAGGTGACAACAAAATAACTGCAAAAGCAATTGCTGAAAAAACAGGAATAAACAATTTCTTTGCAGAAGTTCTTCCTGAAGACAAGGAACTCTATGTTAAAAAGCTACAGAAAAAAGGAAAAGTTGCAATGGTGGGGGATGGCATTAATGATGCGCCTGCAATTGCACAATCTGATGTGGGTATTGCAATGGGTTCTGGAACAGATGTTGCAATAGAAACTGGGGATATTGTGCTGATGAAAAATGACTTGATGGATGTTCCACGAGCAATAAAGTTAAGCAAATCAACAATGGATAAGATAAAGCAGAATATGTTCTGGGCTTTAATTTATAACATAATCGGAATCCCTGTTGCTGCGGGCGTGTTTTATTTTGCAACAGGATGGCTGTTAAATCCCATGATTGCTGCAGGAGCAATGGCTATGAGTTCAGTAAGCGTTGTAACAAATTCTCTTCTGCTGAAGTATAAAAAGATTTAGATAAACTGTTTTATCTGGTTAATTATATGCACTGTATATATGCTGCAGAAGGGATAAGAAAATCCTTAAATAAACTAATCAACAATTCTAATATTGGTAGTTATGGCTGAAAAAGAAGAATTAATCAGGGAATTTGAAAAGCATGCTTTCAGAATGGCTGAAGGAGATATAAACTATCTTAATGATAATAAAAAACATATCAGGGATTTAATAAAAGAACTAGGCTCTCAGCAGGAAGGAAAAGTTGCAGAACTTATGTTGAGCGCATCATCCCAGATAGCCTCAATGAAAAAATCAGGGAGATGGGATGAAAACGCAGGAAACAACTACGATAAGTTCTGTGAACAGATTAAAAGAATGATACCTAAAGAAGCAGGATATAAAATACCTGACAGAAACAAAGCAAAAGAAATTCTAAAATCAAAAGGGATAATTAAGGCTTAACCAAACATTGAATCGCTTGTATTTGCTGATTCAACCTTTACCATATCTTTTTTACTAAGCTTGATTTGTTCTCCCTTTTTTATCTTTTCAACATGTTCAAGAGTGAGTCCTAGCTTAGGAAGTATATCTCTGATAACATTCTCGTGAACCATCATGTCAACTGCACAAGGCTCTTCTTTTGAACCAAGTCCGATTTTCTCATCAGAATATGATATTGATATATTAAGCCATCCCTGCTTCTCAGCATCAACAAAAGGCTTCCATGATATACTTTTCATTATATTCATATTGTCCTATTGAACCACATTAATTAAAAAGGTTTCTTTATTAGTATTAAAAATGAATTTTAAAACAGACACAGTTCTTTTTGACCTGGACGGAACTTTAATAAATTACACAAAAGGCTGGAAGAGATTCTGGAATCCTGTTGTGTACAAGGCGTGCAAGCCCTTTGTAGAAACTCTGCCTGATTACAGTGAAGAAACAAATTTCAGCGAGATAATAAAATACACTGAGGAAAAATTAAAAGAAAAAAATTTGTTCTGGGAAAGTTTCAACAATGAATGTTATGAAGCTGTTAAAAAAGGGCTTGAAGCAGGTGATGAAATAACACCTTACCAAGAAGCAGTTGATGTTCTTGAAAATCTTTCTAAGAATTATAAGATGGGTTTGATTACAAATCACAATCATTCTGGAAGGGATGCAATACTTCAGGCTCACGATCTTGACAGATTTTTTGATTTTAAAATAAGCCCAACTGAATCAGAAAGCCTCAAATTCAAGCCAAGCCCTGATATGATACACTTTGCAATGAAAAAGATGAATGCAAAAAAAGCAGTTTATGTTGGGGACTCGCATGTAGATGTTGAAGCATCTATTTCAGCAGGAATTCCGTGTATTATTGTTGAAAGAGGAAATTACAGCATCAACCATACTCTAAAAGTTAAAACACTAAATGAGTTAATTGGACTTTTAGCTGATGGAAAAGTTTAAATAATCAAAATAAAGTCATTTTTGAATAATGGGTCTGTAGCTCAACCTGGCAGAGCGGCTGGCTTTTAACCAGTAGGCTGCGGGTTCAAATCCCGTCAGGCCCATACAATCCTTTTTGTATTACTTTAGAATGATTTAAATATGGGTGTTTGCTATACCTAATTAATCATTTTGTAAAGGGTTATAAAAAACCCGATTTATCCTGATAGAAAAGTATATAAATTATACTATTATCATCTTTGAAAGTACAGTGGCCGAATTCGATATTTTTAAACATCAGCTAGTGCCTATACACACAATTTTAAAAGAAAAGGAAAAGGCAGAACTTCTTAAGAAATACAACATAAAAGTCTATCAGTTACCTAAACTATCAATAAAAGACCCTGCAATAAAGCAGATAAAAAAGAATTCAAAGGAAGGGGATGAACTTCCTGTTAATGCAGGAGATGTTGTTGAAATAACAAGAAAAAGCGAAACAGCAGGCAAGTCTGTATATTACAGGGTGATTGTTGATGAGTAAATACGATAATGAATACCAAAAAGTTCTTCTTCAGAAATATTTTGAAGAAAACACAGTTTCTGATTTACACATAAAATCTTTTGACAAATTTATTGATAGCGGAATCCAGAGGGTTGTTGATGAAGTTGTTGAAATCCAGCCTGATATTATACCTCCTTCTCTTGAAAATTTTAAAATAAAACTTGGGAAGATATGGGTTAAAAAACCTAAATTCAAAGATTCTGACGGAGCAATGAGAGATATAGCCCCAATGGAAGCAAGAACAAGAAGCATCACTTATGAAGCTCCAGTATACCTTGAAATGATAAAGGTTGAAAATGGAATTGAAAAAGAAAAGGAAAACGTATACATAGGACATCTCCCAATCATGCTTAAATCAAAATACTGCTACTTAAACGGTAAATCAAGAAAAGAACTAATAGAAATGAATGAAGACCCTGATGACCCAGGAGGGTATTTTATAATCAACGGGACTGAGCGTGTGGTTGTTATAGTTGAAGACTTAGCGCCTAACAAGCTTTTTGTTGAAGAAGACACAAAAAGCAGGACCGTTGAATACATTGGGAAAATATTTTCTGAAGATGGAAGATTCAGAATACCGCATGTTATTGAGAAGAACAAAGACGGAAGAGTTTATGTTTCATTTACAAGAGTTAAGAAAATACCTTTTGCAGTTGTCATGAAAGCATTGGGTGTTACAAAAGACAAGGATATTGTAACTGCAGTTTCTGCTGATGAAAAATTCTCTTCTGATTTATTCATCAATCTTCATGAAGGAAGAGAAGTAAAAACACAGGAAGATGCTCTTGAATACATTGCAAACAAGCTTAAACTTGCATATAAAAAGCAAAAAAGAATCAAAAGAATCAAAAACATAATAGACAGATTCCTTTTACCCCATATCGGAAACGGCAAAAAAGACAGAGAACTAAAAGCCCATTTCCTTGGAAAAGCAGTCAAAAAACTTCTTTTGATTTCATACAATGAACTTGAAATTGATGATAAAGACCATTATGCAAACAAGCGTTTAAGACTTTCAGGAGATTTAATGGAATCACTATTCAGATTTGTTTTCAGAATGCTTGTTGGAGATGTAAAATACAATTTTGAAAGGCTGGTTAAAAGAGGGAAGTACCCTATATTCCAGGCAGTGACTCGTTCACAGCTCCTTACATCAAGACTAAGGTCAGCACTCGCAACTGGTGAATGGGTAGGTAACAGGCACGGGATATCACAGCACATTGAGAGGCTTAACTACTTTGCAACTATCTCCCATCTGAGAAGAGTGGTATCACTTTTAAGTTCATCAAGAGAAAACTTTGAAGCAAGAGATCTTCACCCAACACACTGGGGTAAATTATGCACCTCTGAAACGCCTGAAGGACAAAATATCGGGCTTAGAAAAAATCTCGCTTCAACATGCGAAGTTACTATAAGTGAATTAAGTGAAAAAACACTGCTTAAATCAATTGAAAAAGCAGGATTAAAAATAGAAGGTTGAAAAAATGACTGACGTTCATTTAAACGGAAAATATGTTGGCACATGCAAAGAACCTGAAAAGTTCGTTGCTAATGTAAAGGAGCTGAGAAGAAGCGGAAAGGTTTCTCCTGAACTTAATATTTCATATAAAAAAGAAGAAGATATTATTATAATGCTTTCTGAAAACGGAAGAGCAATACGTCCGCTTGTTGTTGTTGAAGACGGAAAATCAAAGCTTACAAAAGAAATTCTTGACAAGCTCAAAGCAAATAAAATGAAATGGGGTGACTTAGTCAAAAATGGTATAATTGAATATCTTGATTCTGAAGAAGAAGAGGATTCTTACATTGCTCTTTGGGAAAAGGACATAACAAAAGAACACACTCACCTTGAAATTTCTCCATTAATAATATTTGGGATACAGACTGGCATGGTTCCTTATGCTGAACATAATCTTTCAGTAAGAGTTCTTATAGGTGCAAAAACAGTAAAGCAGGCTTTAGGACTTTACAGTTCAAACTACAGGTTAAGAGTTGACACAGATGTTTCAACACTACATTACCCTCAGAAACCTGTTGTAAGTACACAAATGTATGATTTAATAAACTACCACAGGCATCCTGTAGGACAGAACATTGTTCTTGCAATTGCTTCATTTGAAGGTTACAACATGGATGACGCAATTATATTCAACAAATCGTCAATAGAAAGAGGTATATACCGTTCAACATACTACAGGCCATACAAAGCAGAAGAATTAAGATACCCTGGAGGCCAAGTAGATGCAATTGAATCTCCTGATAAAGAAGTTGCTGGGTATAAAACAGAAGAAAATTACAGGTTCCTTGAAGATGACGGAATTGTATATCCTGATGCTGAACTTGGAGAAGAAGATGTTCTTATCGGGAAAACATCACCTCCAAAATTCCTTTCAACAATGGAAGAATACAAACTTGGAAATCAGGGAAGAAGAGACACTTCTGTTTCAATAAAGCACGGAGAAGAAGGGGTTGTAGACAGCGTCATAATAACTGAAAATGAAGAAGGAAACAAATACATAAGAGTAAAAATGAGGAATGAAAAAATACCTGAAATAGGAGACAAGCTTGCAACAAGGCACGGACAAAAAGGAGTAATCGGCATGATTTATCCTTATGAAGACA
>JAQUSD010000041.1 GCA_028715295.1 Candidatus Nanoarchaeia archaeon | reverse complement strand
GTTCCACTTTGTTTATTTTATAGTCAATATATGGTTTGCTGAAAATACGCGGTGATTCCGCTATTGTTTTATTCTTTAATATTCTCTGTTTTTTGTTTCTGACTACAGACTCTCTTCCTAAAAGGGTTTTTTGTGGCATTGAAACACATAATGAAAGGAATTCTTCAGTATTCCCATCTGGTGTTGGAATTGATTCAATCAGAGTGTCATAACCCTTTGAATTAAAGTATCTCTGTATACCAAAGGTTCTTGAATCAGAACGTATATATTCTGAAACACCTGCACCCTGTCCGTTTATTATGTATACCTCAGAACCTGACTTAAGAACTCTTCTTAGTTCTTTTACAAGAGCATCTGAATTGGCTATATATTGCCATGCACTGATTAATGTTGCTGAATCAAAACTGTGGTTTTCCAAAGGCAGATGATTTCCTTCTACCAGTGTTTCCAGATCAAAATGAATTTTTTCATTTGCTGGATTTTTTTCCAAACAAACTGAAGACAAATCTACAACTGTTGAATTTGGATAATGAAGATACCAACCCCCACCTATGTCAAGGTTTTTGCCTTTAAGTCTCTGGCTAAGGAAATAAGAAACCCTTTCCTTTATTTCAGTAGAGAAATACTCCCATTCAGTTTCTCCGTGCTTATCCCATTCTTTTTCAAATTTATTATTTGTTTTTTGAACTTGCATCCTTAAAAGGAACTTAAAAAATTATTTAAACCGTCTTATTTCACAGTTTTTAATCTCTCTGTCAAGGCATATTGGTTTTTTCTCAGAATGATTTAATGCTATCTTGATTAATCTTCCGTGTGTTATCATAAAGATTCTATTATGTTCTGTTTTTTCTGCAAGTGAAACTGTTTTCTTAAATCTTTCAAGGACATCTATATAAGACTCGCCGTTTCCTGGCTTAAACTCACAGTCTTTTTCATTCTTGCTTTTCCATTTTTCCTTGAATTCCTGCTTTTTTATTCCTTCCCAGTCGCCTATGCTTCTCTCTCTTAAAAGAGATGTAAAAATAACTGGTTTATTGTTTTTGTTTATGATTTCAGCAGTTTGTTTTGCTCTTTTTAAATCAGAACAGATTATAACATCATAGTCTGGAAGTTTCTTGCTTTGGGCCTGTTTTAAACCCGATTTACTTAGATTTCCGTCCTGCTGTCCTATATAAATCTCTTTTTCATTTTCCTCTGTTTCAGCATGCCTCATAAGATAAATTTCTTTCATAGTATTTTTACCCCCTGATTTGGGCTGTCAATTGTAAGAGTCCTGTTTTCCCTTTCATTTGCCTTTATTTTTACTTTCATGCCCTTTTTAACACAGGACTGGTACGCCCAGTAATAAGTTGAAACTTTTTTTATCCCTGAATTGGTTTTTATCAAAAAGCTTCTTGGACAGAAATTAGTTTCAAAATCATCAATAACAATTCCCTCACTTTCTGTTTCATATTTTATTGAATATTTAAAGGGATTTTCAGGGATTTCATCCTCACCATAAACAAACCTTATTGTGCTGAGTATTCCTTTTCCAAACTGAAGAGAACTCCATTTATTTTTAAGCATTTTTTCAAATGAATTATATTTGGGAGAGTGAAACTTCCCATATTTTTCAGTTTGGTAATTGATATGTTCCTTAGTTATGCCTGTTATTTTTAGTTTAGACTTTAAACCTTCAATTTTTTCAATAAGACTTCTGCAGTTTTCTTTCCCATAAACAACAAAATCATAGTCTTTTACCATTTCAAAACCAATGAGCTGTGAGCCGAATATTCCTATTTTATTTTCAGGAATCCCTGTTTCAATCAAATAATCAACAAGCTCTTTCCATTTACTATTTAATTCACTAATTTTAGCTTTAAGACATTCAGCAGGCTTGAAAATCCTTTTTATATTGCAATGGCTGACTTTGCTTAATTCAAAATTATTATTTATCACTTTTGAATATTTTTTTCCAGTTTCTTTGTTATATCTGCCTCCGTTTTCATCAGGAGAAAAAACCTTGTTGCATAAAACAAAATCTTTGTTCCAGTAGCCTTTCACAATGTAGAAATTGCCTTCATAATCCTCAATATAATCACAGTCTATTAGGTTCATTTTTTTCACCTTTTATACTGCTAATTATTTTGACTATTGTTTCATCTATGCTGTTGTTGTTTATTATTTTAAAACCTGAATTTTCAGCCAGTTTAAGTAAATGTTCTTCAATTAATGTTATAGAGTTGTAATTTGCATACCATTTGCTGTTTTTTTCCCTTCTCATTAAATTCTTGAGTTCAAACCTTCCAAGATGTTCTTCTTTTTCAGGTATTTTAAGGTAAAAACCCATTTTTTCATCAGACTTAATCATGTCAAAAAGTTTTGGTGTTGCCTGCACACCTTCTATTATAATATGTTTTTTCTCATGACAGACTTCTGCAAGTTTTGATATATATCTTTCATAAAATTCAGCATGTTTTCTAAAACCTGCAATAACAGTGTTGCTTGTTTTTTCACTGCTTATGAATTTCCATGCTTCATGAGTATTTGTATAGCTTATCTCAGGAAGGTTGTGCATTCTGAATATTTCCTTTATTGTATCTGTCTGTATCACTAAATCAATACCAAGCAATGATGCAATTCTGTGTGCAATTGTTGTTTTTCCTGAACCAGGAACACCATTGATTATTATTATCATTTTAAAAGATGAAATTACGGTTCAGAATGTAATCTCTTAATCTGAACTGGTTCAGGCAGTCTTTCATAACCTTGTTATGAATCATCCTGAATCTTTCTTCCTTCACCTCCTCTTTTATTTTTGGATTTAGTTTAAGTGCATGTGTATTTTCCCTTTCACTGTATCTGAACAC
>JAQUSD010000024.1 GCA_028715295.1 Candidatus Nanoarchaeia archaeon | reverse complement strand
AATAACAGAAAAACCAATCCCTAAAACTCCAAAACAATATAATGCTTTAACAGAACAGGAAGCAATCCAAGAATTAGCAGACTTAGTTAAAAAACCAGTTGAAAGCATATGTAAAATTGAGAATGGATATGTTGTTAAATTAAATTTAAATGAGTGTGGTCTAACAGAATTCCCTGAACAAATACAATACCTCCCAAACCTAGAAGAGTTATTCTTAGAAGGAAATCAACTAACCTCAATCCCAAAAGAACTAGGAAACCTCTCAAAACTAAAATGGTTATACTTATACAACAACCAGCTAACTTCAATCCCAAAAGAACTCGGAAACCTCCCAAAACTAAAATATTTATATTTAAATAGCAACCAGCTAACTTCAATCCCAAAAGAACTAGGAAATCTTTCACTATTATATTATTTAAACTTAAGCTACAACAAACTAACCTCACTCCCAAAAGAACTAGGAAACCTCTCAAAACTAGAATGTTTACATTTACATAGCAATCAACTAACCTCAATCCCAAAAGAACTAGGAAACCTCATAAACATAATAGAGTTATCCGCATACAACAATAAAATAACCTCAATCCCAAAAGAAATCAAGAGATTAAAGAAACTTAATGGACCAAAAGGAAATGTAAGGATTAATTGGTAAAGGTGAAGATTAATTTATGAGAAAAATAGAAATTTCTGAAAAAATAGAGAACATGAAGCTGGAAGTAATCCTAGAAGAGAATATCACTGCAAGAGTAGCTATAAGTGAAAAAGCCAAGGTTCCATGTTTCAGAGGATGTATTGATGCAAAAACACTTTCAGATATAAGTATAAGCTATAACCCCTCATATCTTGATGAAGTTGAAAATGCCGAAGAAAAACTTGTAAGCACTGTAAAGGGAATTCTATACCATGAACATGGACATAAAACAGTATGTCCGAGAACACTTAATAATCATGAAATACTCCTTAATGTTGTTGCAGAAGTTCTTAAGGAAAAGAAAAAATACTCTGGTTTTGCATGCGCTGATATGCTTAATGCTTTTGAGGACTTGGTGGACAATACAAAGTGTGCATTTGATTTTGGGTGTTCAGGCGAATTTCTTTTTTATGATGACTGTGGTAGACACAGCAAAAAATTCAATGATTATTTTGAGGCATTTGTAAGGACACAGATGGCTATTTATGGCAACAGGAATAGCAAAAAAGTTATGAATAAATATTACACTAATTCCAAAAAATCAAGGCAGGCAGTTGTTAATTTTCTTAAAAGAACAGGAATAAACAGTATAACTGCCTCATTTTCAACAAATAAATCAGATGTTTTAGCCAAGGATAGGGAAAAGATAACAAATTATATTGCCAACCCAAAAAATTGGAAAGAACTTGCAAGAATATTTACTGAAGAATTTTCAGAACTTATTGAGCCAGGGATTCCTTTTTACTCAATACAGATGGGTACAGGGGAAGGTGAAGGTGAATTTTCTCTTGATGAAAATGACAAAATGGAAGGTGTTTACAGAAGGTATAAAGGAAAAAATGAAAAACTTGATGGAGAAGATGATTTTGAATTTAATGATGAAGATTCCAAATATAAAGGTGAAACTGATTTAAGCAAATCCCATGCAGGAAAATTCAACCCTCCAAGCTATATTGACAGATATGAAGCGCTTGATTTGCTTTATAAAAGACTTGCAAAAAATCTTGACATAAAAGTTTCTGCAAATACAAAATCAGAGCAGATGCCTATGTCATGGTTTGGAAAAAAGAAACACAATGAAAATGAAACTTTATCAAGAATAAAATTTGGATTTGATGAAAAAGGAAATGTTATTCTTACTTCACCTAAATATCATGTTGATATGCCTGTTGAATATCACCTGAGGCCTGATTCATTTCCTCAGATAAATTTTGTAATGCTTGATACTTCAGGCAGTATGCAGAGTCCAGTCTCAGGAAAAGGGCATGGAAAGATAATGAATCCTTGGGATGATGGAGGAAGACATTTCAGTGATACAAGCGCTTACCACTATGCAATTTTGAGCTGGTATGGACTGCTTGAATTTCTCAGGAAAAATGGAAATCTGAAAAGAGATAATGTAAAATTTGCTAATTTTTCAAACAGAACAATACTTAGTAAAAACTTAAAAGATGCAAAAAAATCAGCTTTCAGCCCACAGTTCGGAGGCACTGAACTGGATATGAAAGAAGTCAACAGTGTTTTTGAGAATAAAGAAATGCTTACTTTGAGCTTATCTGATGGGCAAATATCAAACTGGGATAATATAAAAAAAGAATTTGTTGAAAAAGCAAAGCAGAACTATTTTGTGCATATACAAATTGGGGCTTCATGTTCAATGACTAAGGATTTAGAAGAAGCCGGACTTCCAGTGGTGTATGACAGAGGAGAAAATCTCCCAAAAATAATTATTGATTTAACAAATACATATTTAAAGAAGTGATTATCACATGAAAACATACAACCTAATCCCAAGAAAAGAAAGTGAATATATCACTCAGAAAGAATTAGAAGACTTGCTTAACAATACCCCTAAAACTCCAATAACAGAAAAACCAATCCCTAAAACTCCAAAACAATATAATGCTTTAACAGAACAGGAAGCAATCCAAGAATTAGCAGACTTAGTTAAAAAACCAGTTGAAAGCATATGTAAAATTGAGAATGGACATGTTGTCAGATTGTACTTACATTCCTGCAATTTAACAGAATTCCCTGAACAAATACAATGCTTTCCATACTTAAGAAAATTATACTTGCATAACAATCAGCTGGAGTCAATACTGCCAGAAATTGAAGAATATACTGAAAATGTGGAAAAATTAACACTTAAAGAACTGCACATATACAACAACCCATTAACATTATTGCCAGAGGAGATTAATGTTCTAAGAAAAAAAGGAATACGGGTTTTCATATGAAAAACAATATTATTACCTTAAGTTAAAAAAATAAAAAAATCAAACTTTCAGCATTAATCTAATATAAACTACAATCCACAAAAAGAACATGATAAATGTTGCAGAGAATAGTATCATTATTGTAACTCTCCACCTCTGAGGTAATTTCTCAAAGATTTTTTTGTCTGTTTTATTTATCCGGTCCCATTCTTTTAATATCTTCAAACTGAACACACTCCTTCTGAATATTCATTTTCAGGGGATATTATTTTGAAGCTTACTGCTCCATAAATAATAGTCTGTTCAAAGTTAAATATTAATGTTTGCGTTCTGCTTTTAACAACAGCTTCGCTTACTATGACTCCTGATTCTCTGTTTCCTATAAGTATTTTCCATACTCCTTGTTTTATTTCTTCATCTGAAAAACTTCTTATAACGGCATTTACTTCGTAAGGGTTGCATGATGCATATTCTATAACCCATTTTTTTGTTTCAGTATAACTGCTTTCTGCTGTTGGTGGCATTGAAATAAATAAACTCATTATGCTTATTGTAGCAACAACAACAAGTATTGTTATAATAAGATATTTTTTATTAATCTCTTTTTTTTTCAGCTCCTGCTTCTTTTCAGAAGGTTTTCTTTCAGCTTCATCTTTGTTTAAATTAAGCTTAGGAGTGTATTTTTCATAAGCCCCGTATGGTGTAAAATCATCATCAGCCATTATAAAATTTAGTACTTTCGTAATAAAAAAACTATTGAAAAACCTTAAATACTGTTTTTGTTTTGATAATGAGCATATGAATGGAGCTTTTAAGGATGAAGATTTCCCTGTAGAAATAAAAGACTGCAAATACGGGAAATGTGCAGTTGCATCAAGAGAACTGCCTGAGAACACGGCTGTTGGTTTTTTTAAAGGGCCTGTTGTTAAGGAAAAAGATGTTCCAGAAGAAGAAATACGTAATGTTCTTATTATTGATAAAGGATTGTTTTGCATACCCAAAACAAATGCAAGGTATTTCAATCATTCATGCAATCCAAACTGTGTGTTGGATTATGACTGTGTTATCAGGACTTTGAGAAGTGTAAAATCAGGAGAAGAGCTTACTTATTCATATAACATGGTTTTTTATGAAGAGCTTGAAGATGGGGGGCCTGAAGATGTGGAATTTGAGGAGTGGGATCCTAGGTGGAATTTCAAATGCATGTGCGGTTCTCCAAACTGCCAGGGCATGGTTGATAAATGGATTATGGAGGATGGAAAACCTTACAAGAGAAATCAATATAAAAAATGATTTTTTTAATATTTTCATGAATTTAATAAATATTTTCATGTATGGGGTTGCGCCTGCTATGGCTATGCCCTGGTTTTACAGCATTATTGGGAAAGACACTCCTGAAACTTTTGTTCCTGTTCATAAAGGACTTCATCATGGTTTTGTGGGTTTTTTAATGATGGTGGGGGCATTTACTGCTTCCAAACTCCTAAAATCCACTGCAGTCTCCTTGGTTTCAAAGATTATGCTTGGAGTTGGAGTATTCATGTTTCTTGAAGATTTTATTCATGAACAGGTTTACAGAAAAGTTAAATCTTTTGAAGATACAGATGATTTAAAAGTTTAATTATATCATTATACTTTATGGGTTTAATCTCCAAATTCTTAAAAAAGAACAGAGAAATAAAATCAATTAAACTGGAAGATATTGATGAATTTATTCTAAAAAGAATTAGTTCTGCAAAAGAACTTTCACAATTCAGTTCTTTTATCAGAGAAGTTATTAAAAGAAAAGAAGAACTTGAAAAAGAGCTTTTAAATCTTGCAAAAGCAGATGTTTTGAATGTTGATGCACGTCTTGCTTCTTCAGCATTGAGTGCAAGAGAACAGCTGACTTCAAAACTTCAGAACAGCCTTTCTTCAATAATGATGCCTTCCACTTATGATTCACTGAATGATACTGCAGAACTTGCTTTTTATGTTCTCAAGCTTGCAAAAGAAACAGGAGAACGGCTTTCAGGTTAT
Organism: Candidatus Nanoarchaeia archaeon; assembly: GCA_028715295.1. GTDB lineage: Archaea > Nanobdellota > Nanobdellia > JAQUSD01 > JAQUSD01 > JAQUSD01. Next base: position 6,592 of record JAQUSD010000024.1, on the reverse strand, counting down.
CTTAATTTTGTATTTGAAAAAAATATGAAAACTCTTTCAAAAGCGCTTTCTGACTTTGAAAAACCGGTTTATGAACTAAATGAACTCCTGAAAAAAAGAAATTTTGAAATTGCAGAATTTAAATCCGTGCAGGAAATGCTTAGGGACTATAATAATACTGAAGAGTTTATTAATTCGAACACACGGGAGATTGAATTTCTGAAAAAACAGGCTTTAGAAAAGAAAAAAATTGCTGAAAATCTTGTTTCAGACATAGAAAAGATGAATTCATCACAGGAACATATAAGGTTTTTAGAAAATAAAGCCGAAATTGGAAAAATTGAAGAAAAACAGAATAACCTTGTTGATAAATTCAGTATAGAGGTTTCAACACTTGAAAAGCCGTTTAGAAAATACCAAAGCACTATTGAAAAAAACCATCCTGACTATATTTTTATAGATAATTTTTTCAGCACATATATTTCAGAACTTGTTGTTTCTGAATTTGTCAGCATGCTTTCAAAAATCAGGAATATGATTGAAAAAGGAGAAATTGAAATCAAGCCAAAGCAGAAATCAAAGGTTTTGAAAGTCATGGACAGCATGAGCCTGAGTTATTTAAATCAGGTTCTTGGCGATTACAATGAACTTGAAGATAAAAAGAATTCACTGAAGAAATATATATATGAAGATAAGACTGAAAAAGAACTTGTTAAATTAGAATCAGATTTAGAATCTGTTAAATCAGAAATTGAAAGCATTGAAAAAAATATACAAGAGAAAACCTCAGAAATGGAGATTAAAAAAACAAATCTTGAAAATAAGAAATCAGAAATAAAGAATATCCTTGAAAAATCAGGATACTCTCTTGAATTTTAAATGTTAGCAAGCTTAAGAAAGCCGTTTTTAACCATATTGTCAACTATTCTGTTTATGTTTGCTTCAAGCTTTCTTGATTTAACTCTGCTGTATTTCTTGTAAATTACTTCTTTAACAATATCCACAACAGTTCTTTTTCCATCAGAAAGCTTCCAAATCATGGCTTCTGTTTCATTTAATTTGTAGAACTTTCCTTTTAGTTTGTCTGTTAAAACCACATTATCCCCAGCTTCTCTCCAGCTCATTTCTTTGTTTTTATTTATTTTAGTTTCCAAATCAGTCATTTTTATCCCCTTCCAAAACATAATTTGTTATTTTTTTCATTAATTTTCTGTCTCTTTTAAGAGAATTTTTTATGTATTTCTTCACATCATCGGTTCCTTCACCAAGAAGTTTTTTGCTTTGGACAAGCTTGTCTATCACATAATTAGTTATTTCTGTTGAAATCTTGTCCACTGCCCCTTTCATTTTATTATATAATCCATCTATTGTATATAAACCTAATGAATTAATGCTTAACAGCAAAAACTTAAATAAGGCATAGTGGTATTAATTAGATGTTATGGTAAAGCCTCTTGAAAACATAGCAGAGATAGTTGAAGAAATTTCAAGCAAAAAAGAGATTTTTATGAGAACATTGTTTGTAATGCTCGCTCAGGACACTTCTAATTCTTTAACTGTAAAAGGTGTTGATTTCAACATATCAAACCTGATTATGGTTAAGGGAGGCTCTTTTACAGTTTCTACATCAACCAAAAGGATAAAAGATGCTGCTCCTGTAAAAACAAGTGTTAGGAAAAAATCAGCAAAAACAAGCGAACTTCTTTACAATGATACCTAAGAGAATAACAGGAAAAAGCTGGAAGAAAAGAAGAGTGAGAGATTCAAGACATAATGTTAAGAATTTTAAGAGAAAAAAGAAGAAAATCCAGAGAAAGCTGAGAAAAGAAAGAAAACAGCAGAAAATAGATTCAAAGCAGGGAGAATAGCCATCTTTTTAAGTTTTAGCGTTTATTTAGCCATTATGTCTTTTGAGTATAAAAACAACAAAGAATTTGAAGAAGGTGTTATAGAACTCCTTTCAAAGTATTCAATGGAGAACAGGTCTGATTATATTGCATTCATGGACAGTGAATGTATAGATGAAATAAATTACAAAAGAAAAAATATTGATTATGGTTTAGTTAATGATATACAGGAAATGCTTCCAATACTCGGAGTTTCTCTTGATGTTGGTAACTGTAGCAGGCTTGATTTAGCATTTTCTCCTGAAAAATTTGCTGTAAATCTTGTGGGTTCAATAGGACAGAAAATTGAAGGCAGAAAGGTAAACCTGAAAAAAGAGGATTCTCTTGAAGTAAAAATTATAACTCCTGATGTTGATGAAAAAACAGTTGCTTTTGAAATCAGAAAATCTGAAAAAAATGAATCTGGGATAAACGGAACTTTTTTTTGTCATAGGGAGCTTTTCAGCAAACTGGAAAATATAAATCAGGAGATAGCATATTATTTCATAGCTTACTTTGATAATTATTTTATAAGTGAAAATTCAGGGGAATTTTCATTAAAAGCAAAAAAACTCAGGGATTTAGCTCTTGCTGTAAAAGAAAGAACTGAATACACTAAAACGGCTTAATTTGGAATTTCAATTTCTATGTTTACATCTTTTGGTATTTGGACTCTCATTATAAGTCTTAGCGCTCTTTCATTTGTTTCCAAATCAATAACTCTTTTGTGCACCCTCATCTCCCATGTTTCATAGGTTTCTCTTCCGCTTCCGCACGGGGATTTTCTTACAGGAACCTTAAGTCTTTTTGTAGGGAGAACAATAGGGCCTGCATGTTTTACTTTGATTTTTTTTGCAATGTCAATTATTTGAGAACATATTAAGTCAAGCTTTTCCTGGTTGCTTGAGTTCAGTTTTATCCTTGTTTTTTGAGATATTGCCATGTTTCATCAATAAAAAAGTTTGAAAAGTAAGGCTATGCCTTACTCTTTCTGAGTTACTTCAATGCAGACGCCAGCTGCAACTGTCTGTCCCATGTCTCTTATTGCAAAGCTTGCAAGCTGAGGTATCTTGTCCTTTGGTTCAATTACCATTGGTCTTACAGGCTCTATTTCAACAATAGCAGCGTCTCCGTTCTTAAGGAATTCAGGGTTTTCCTGAGCAACTTGTCCTGTTTTAGGGTCAAGTTTCTTAAGAAGTTTTGTAAATCTGCATGAGACTTGTGTAGTGTGCGCATGGAATACTGGTGTGTATCCTACAGTTATTGCTGTTGGGTGGTTCATAACAATTATCTGTGCTTTGAACGCTTTAGCAACAGTAGGTTTGTTTGATTCCAGTCCGCATACATCTCCTCTTTTAACATCAGTTTTTCCAATTCCTCTTACGTTGAATCCAATGTTGTCTCCTGGAAATGCCTGATCTACTTTTTCGTGGTGCATTTCTATTGTTTTAACTTCACCGGCTGCGCCTGATGGAAGGAAAACAACTTTGTCTCCGACTTTAAGAGTTCCTGAAACTACTTTTCCTACTGGAACAGTTCCTACACCTGTTATTGTGAATGTGTCCTGTATTGGAACTCTTGTAGGCAAGTCGCTTGGCTTCTGAGGTATCTCAAAGCTGTCAAAGGATTTAACCAAAGTGTTTCCCTTATACCAAGTCATGTTTTCGCTTGGCTTAGCAACATTGTCTCCTTTAAGTCCTGATGTAGGAATAAATTCAACTTTGCTGACATCATATCCAATTCCCTGAAGCAGTTTTGTAACATCTGCTTTTACATCATTGAATTTCTTTTCGTCATAGTTTACAACATCAATCTTGTTTATTGCAACTTTAATCTGCTTTACACCAAGAACTTTTGCAAGGTATGCATGTTCTTTTGTCTGAGACATTACACCGTCGCTTGCAGCTACTACAAGAACAGCTGCATCAGCCTGTGAAGCCCCTGTAATCATGTTTTTTACAAAGTCTCTGTGTCCTGGTGCGTCTATAACAGTAAAGTAATACTTGTCTGTTTCGAATTTCTTGTGAGCAAGGTCAATTGTGACACCTCTCTTTCTTTCTTCAGGAGATGCGTCAAGAGCATAAGCATATTCCCAAGTTCCTTTACCCAATTCTTCAGCCATTTTCTTGAATTTTTCAAGCTGCTGAGGTGTTAATACACCAGTTTCAAAGAATACTCTTCCGAGCAGGGTAGACTTACCGTGGTCTACATGTCCCATAAATATTAAATTTAAATGTTCTTTTTTTGCCATTTTCTTTCACCATATATTGGTTTTTCTTGTAGAGTTCTAAATGGAACAAGCATTTAAAAACTTTTTTATTCCATTCAGAAAGTCACAGGAGACTGCGCAGGCAGCCCTTTCCTTTTTCTTATACTGATTACTGTTTCTTCCTGCAATGAGCGAGGAAGCTGTTTGAATTGTGAATCTACAAGAGACCATGAACCTCTGCCTTCAGAGACCGACCTTAATTCGCTTGTGAACCCAAACATTTGTGATACTGGCAGTTCGGCTTTTATAACCGTTCTTCCAAGTTCTTCAGTTACATTTACAACACTGCCTCTTCTTGCCTGTACAAGTCCTGTTACATTACCCATGTATTTTGTAGGCGTGTCTATTCTTATTGTCTGTATTGGTTCAAACAGCAGGGGTTTTGCAAGAAGCACTGCATCTCTTATTGCCTGTCTTACTGCAGGTATAATCTGGGCAGGCCCCCTGTGTATTGCATCTTCATGAAGCTTGATATCATGTATTCTTATTTTTACTCCTGAAAGCATTTCTCTTGCAAGAGGACCGTCACTTATAACCTGATCCATTGCTTCAAAAACCATTTCAAGAACTTCATTTATGTGCACAATACCTTTTGTATTGTCAATAAGAACATTACTCCCTGAAATCTGTTTTACTTTTTTAGCTTCTTCCTTTTCCATACCAAATTTATTTAGAGTTTCCCAAACATCAAGCTTTTTCCTTTTCATTGAAAATTCTTCAATGTCTCCTCTGTTTATTGCTTCTTTGATGCTTTGTTCAAGAGGCTCAACAGTTATGTAAAACTTATTGTGCTTGTTTGGAGATTTTCCCTCTACTTCAGGTGATTTTTCATTTATTGTTTCTCTGTAAACTACAATAGGTTTTGAAGTTATTATTTCAAGTCCTTTGTATTTCTTTATTTTGTGTTCAACCCACTCAAGATGAAGTTCTCCTAATCCTGAAATTAACTGTTCTCCAGTTTCCTGATTTATTTTAATTTTAATAGTAGGATCTTCCTGAGATATTTCTCTTAATATTTCAATCAGCTTTGGCAAGTCTTTTGGATTTTTAGGTTCAACTGCTTTTGTAACAACCGCATCAAAAAGGTGTGAAATTGATTCAAAAGGAGTTACTGGATTTATTGAAACTGTTTCTCCTGAGAACGCACCTTTTATTCCTATTATAGCTGCAGTGTTCCCTGCAGGGATACTTTCAATAGGAACTCTTTTACCTACAAGCTGGATGAAAAGCTGCTGGGCCCTTACTTCTTTTGTTTGTTTATTCATAAAAAGAATATCTCCCTTTTTGATTTCTCCTGAAAATATTCTTCCAAATGCAATTTCTCCTGCTTTTTCATCAACAGTAACTGCTGTTACAGTGAATAATGGCTCTCCTTTTTCATTGCATGAGAGAAGAGATTTTCCTACATCGCTTTCTAAATCTCCTTTCCATAAATGAGGGATTCTGTATTTCTGAGCTTGAATTGGGTTAGGCAGGTGTTTTGTAACCATGTTAAGTAGAACCTTGTGTATTGGAGCTTTTTCAGCTAGTTTTTCTATTTTAACATTTCTTTCTTCATCTGTTCCCTGATATGTTTCAATAACATCTTTAAAGGATATTCCATGCTTCTGCATGTAAGGAAATGACATGGCCCATTTATGGTATGCTGTGCCGAATGCAACAGTTCCTTCATTTACCCTGCACTGCCATTCTTTTTTAAATTCCTCAGGAGCCATAACATAGATAAGCTTATTGAACTCATCAATTATTCCTATGAATCTGTCCTGCATCTGCTGAGGTGTTAATTTAAGTTCATTAAGAAGCCTGTCAACTTTATTTATTAAAAGAATAGGTTTTACTTTTTCTTTCATGCATTGCTTTATTACTGTTTCAGTCTGTGGCATTATTCCTTCAACTGCACAGACAACAATAAGAGCTCCGTCTACTGCTCTTAATGCTTTTGTAACTTCTCCTCCGAAATCTACGTGTCCTGGAGTGTCAATAAGGTTGATTAAATAAAAATCATCATCTACATGGTGTACCATGCTGACTGCTGTGTTCTGGATTGTTATACCTCTTTTCTGTTCTTCTTCAAGAGTGTCAGTTGCTCTTGCACTTCCGGCAACTTTCATTGAAAGAAGGCCTGCTCCTGCAAGCAAAGAATCTGATAAAGTTGATTTTCCGTGGTCAATATGAGCTACAATACCCATGTTTCTTATTTTTTCTTTCATACGGAACATTTCTTCAATACTAACTTTCTCTTCTTTTGCCATATTTACTCACCATTCAGACTTTCAAGTTTCTGATGAAACTTAAAAGTTTCTTCTTTCGCCATCTTTAATCACTCTTTATCTTATCAAATTCCGACTTTCAGAAACTTCGTTTCCAAAAGTTTTTTGCCATCTTTAATCACTCAATCGGGTTAAATTTGATTTAACAAAGGATATCTCTTGATTTTAAAAATGTTTCTGTGGATAAC
>JAQUSD010000023.1 GCA_028715295.1 Candidatus Nanoarchaeia archaeon | reverse complement strand
TGATAAGAATTATATACGCCAAGGGCTATGTCCTATTATTACATATTCACTTGATAAGAATTATATACGCCAAGGGCTATGTCCTATTATTACATATTCACTTGATAAGAATTATATACGCCAAGGGCTATGTCCTATTATTACATATTCACTTGATAAGAATTATATACGCCAAGGGAGAGATTCGAACTCTCGCCTCCCGAAGGAGACAGGCTCTCCAAGCCTGCGCGTTAACCGCTCCGCCACCTTGGCATAAGCGGTTTAATGCGTTTAATACTTTAAAAAACTATTTATTTTATTATAGGTATTACAATCTTTATCTTGTCGCCAAGTTCCTCAGCCATACCTATATTTCTGAGATAACCAACTATTACATTTATTCCTGCATTCATTTCTCTTGTGTTTTTAGGCTTGTTCATATTTACAAAGCCAAGAGTTCTCATCCGCCTTAAATACTTCAATTCATCTGATTTATCAAAGCTAAGTATTTTACCTGAAGCAGGAGCATTTGTTTCAATGAATTTAACCTTTTTCACAGAGTCTCTTATTTTTTTTGTTCTTGATAAAAGCTTTTTCATATAATCAGTATCCATTGCCTGAACCTTGAATTCTCTTCTTTTAAGCTCATAATCACACTTTCTAAACTTTTTTGATGTTCCTAACAAAGGGGAAGAAACAACAACTAAGTCAGGTTTAAACTCAAAAATATCTTTTCTTATCTGGCTGTCGCTGAATGTACTGAAAAAATATATGCTGTTATCTATCATCTTAGACATGCCGCTGGGCTTTGTGCTGTTCGGAGACAAATCCAATCCTATTATTTTCATGATAAATACTACTGATTATTTCTTTAAAATGTTTGTGAAGTGACTAATAATTTAGTTAATCAGAAAGATTTATAAGAGGAACAAAATACCATTGAAAAGCAATGGAAGAAAAACTTGAAAAAAGACTTGAAAAAGTGCACTTAGGGAGCATAGACATCGGGGGGGACATTGAAAAACTAGTTCCTGAAATCTTTGAAATTTTTCATCCTGGAGAGGGCTGTATATTAACCACTGAAATTATGGAAGAAAAAGGTAAATTAAAAGCAAGTGTTTACAGCATAAAAACAGAAAAACATCCTAAAAGACTAAAATTAATCGAATTTCAATTAGATGATGTAAACGAGGTTAAGTCAATATCCATGATATTTCACCCTGGAACAGACTGCTCAATGGAGTATGAAATAAAAAGAGACAAAGAAAAAAATATGATTTTATCAGTTTATTCAGTTAAATCAAATTAATCATTTGTCAGCTTAAGAACATATAACTCTTCAAAGAAAAGGGTTGCTTTTTCAAGGATTTCAATTTTAAATTTTTTACCTGCTCTCGCAACGTCGTCCATATTTGTATGTGATGATACAACAAGCAGGATAAACCCATTTTTGTTTAAATAGTTGTTAGCTTCTCTCAGAAATTTCAAGGTTGTTTCTCTCCCCATTGTGTCAGTGTCTTTGACTTCCTCATCTTCTGGAAGGTAGGGCGCATTAAATATTATTACATCAAACTTACCTTCAACATTTGAAAATAAATCACTCAGCATAACTTTTACATTTTTAATATCTTTTTCTTTTATCCATTCCTTTGAAGCCTTTACAGCATCAGGGTTTATATCAACAGCAATGACTTCATCAGCTTTTTTTGAAGCACCCATTGCCTGTATTCCTGAGCCAGTTCCCATGTCCAGAACTCTGCCTTTTGAAAGTTTTTCAACCCATTTTAGAAGTATAAGTGAATCTTCCGCAGGCTCATAAAATTTCATAATCTCTACTAAACAGTTAACTTTATATAAAGCATTCCTTTCAACAGAAGTTATGAAAACTGAAAAAATAGAGATGCATTTCAGGAAAAAAACAGGAAATGAATTTGTTAAGATATACGAGAACGGGATAGCAGAATTAAAATTCAATTCAAGAAATATGCTGAAAAGATTAAGCAACGTTGATGAATTTAAAATAACTGCAGAAGTTCCTGTTGAAGATTATACCCCCCAAAGGGAAAAGCAGGCAACAGCAAAGATATTTTTTTATCCATTTGCACTTGCAGCATACCCTTTTATTATGTTTGCAGACTGGTTTGGAAAATACATGAAAAATAAATAAGGATTTTTATAAAATCTGAAAATCATACTAAAAAATTTTTAAGAAATTCTTCTTCCATAAAATGCATTTTTGAAGGGATTACTATGCACTGTGCTTCCTTTCCATAATTAAATTTAAGTAAATCCTTTATTGCACCATATTTTATTATCTGATTGATTTGTCCAAGTCTTGCAACAGCAACAGCATTTGTGTCCATATTTACTTTTTTATCTCTTTTTTCAGATATGCCCATTATTATTTTTAATCCGTCATTTATGCACATGCCTATGTCAAGAAGAAAAAGAGTGTGTGCATTGATTTTTTGATTTTCAAGAAATAAATCATAGAAGCTCTCGGGCTTAAAGTTTTCCTGAGGTTTTGGTATGCTTGCTGTTTTACCAAACTTATAAACGGAAAGTCCTGTTTCTCCGATTGATGAAAGTATTGATGAAGCATGAATGATTTTAGTTTTGATATTCATCTCATGTGCCCTTATGATTAAATCTGTATGTGTTGTTGCTGTTAAAGGGTCTCCACCCACAAGAACAGCAATGTTTTTGCTTTTTTTGAGAAATTTTTCAGGAGTATTTTCTATATCCTCTCTTTTGAGTACATTGATTTTTTTTCCTATAATTTTTGATAGTTCCTCTTTTTTTTCAAGAGTATAGATTTCTGAATAAACCTCATGACATTTCCTTGCAGTTTCAATGCCCTTTACTGAAATTCCCTTTTCTCCTATCCCAGTTCCTATAAGATAAAGCACCATAAATGTAAAACTATTTGTGCATATTATAAAGTTTTCTTTTTATATTTCTCAAAACCTTTTTAACAAATACAAGCATAGTATTCTTTATGTTCATAGAAGCACTTATGGTGTATATTGCATCACTTTCAGGGGTATTTTTATATAAATTCACAAAATCAGAAGTTGAAACACATTATAAGAAACTTAATTTAGTTCTCCTTATTCTATTTTATACAGTATCAGCTTCTTATTTAATTTTTAGTTATCAGGATATTAATTTTATACTGCTTTCTATTTCTCTGTTCCTAATGTTTCTACTTAATTATATCCCCCACAGGGTTAGCTGGAAGACAGATACAAAGTCTTTTCTTGATATGTGCATGCAGAACATACCTCTTGGTTTTGCATTAAATCCGTTAACAGCACTTTTTATGTTTGCTTATTTTATATGCGAAGCGTCATTGTTTTCTTCAAAATCAATTAAGAACTCGCTTTTAATATCTGCTTATTCCATGATACCTTTCATTTCCTCTGTTTTATTTAATTCATATTACCCAATCCCTTTTTCAGTTACAGCAGGATTGATTTTATTCCTTGTTCTTAAAAAAACACTGGTTTTCAGGGAAATATGGAAACATGAAAATAAAAGTTAAAGTAATAGCAAATGCAAAAGAAGACAAAATTGACAAGATAGACGAATCAACCTACAGGATAAGGATAAAAGCAAAACCTGTTGAAGGAAAAGCAAACATATACCTTATAAAAATCCTTGAAGAATACTTTGATTCAAAAGCAGAGCTTGTTTCAGGGAGAACTTCAAAAATTAAGGTTTTTGAAATATTTAAATAACTATCCTTTCATTAGTTTTAAGTAATGGCTAAATTAAAGCTTAAGAAATGTGAATTAAAAAATGTGGTCCTAACCCATCGTTCAAGCACTTCCCCATATTTTATACTTTCAGTAAATAAGGAACCAATAAGCATAGAAACTCTTGAGGAAAAATTGAGTTTTGATTTTACCACTCTTATTAACGGACTTATGAACGCTTTTCAGGACATATCAAGCCAGACACTGAATAATGACATTTATGACATAAAAATGAAAAGCAGAGACAAGGAGAGTAATCTTTACAGATATCTCTTATACATGCTTCCTAACTTAAAGGATGCAACATCAGATGAACTTGCAGGAAAAGTGGGACTTATGGGGACTTCAGCAGGAAATAGATGTATGCTTTACTGCAATTTTAAAAGCAATGATAACAAAAGTTTTGACCAGTACGACACTGTTTTAAACTCTTTTGTAAATGGGATTGGAGAATTCGTAAAAGAGCAGGGGCTCACTGATTTAATCAAGCATGCATGTATTGACAGAGATGAGAGGTGCAGGGTTTTGCCTGGCTTATTAAGCAGGATTATTGATGATTTTCTTCCAGAGGATGTTTATTGTTATGTTACAATAGCAGACAGCAATTTTACAATAAGAGATGTTCCTGAACCAATTTATACAGGCGACAAATATGTGCTTTTTAAGAAAAAAACAGAGGCATTAAAAAATCTTGTTAAAAAGCCTAAGAAATACAAAGATTTGCTCGGAGAACAAGTTTATGATTTTATAAAAGAATTTAATTCATGTTATTCAATTTTTGGAAAATTTGACTATGAAAAATTCAAGACAAAAGTAGACACATACGCGGGTGATATTTACTTCATATTCAGCAACCCGCTTTATGTAAAACTTGAAAAAAAGTTGAAAATACTCAGAGAACATATCTTATTTGGACAGCCAATTGATTCAGTCATGGTGTAAAGCTTCTTTCTTTGATATCTTTTAATAATTTTTCAATAAAATCATCTTTCTTAATGCCGAAATCAACTTTATTTTTCCCTCTTGTCCTCACTGCGATGGTCTTGTTTTCTTCTTCTTTGTCTCCTATTACAACAATGTAAGGTATTTTCAACTCCTCGGCTTCTCTTACTTTATACTGAACAGTGTTTGATTTTGTGTCAGAATCCGCCCTTACACCCGCATCAAGAAGTTCCTTTGTGAATTTATCAACTGATTTAGCATTTCTGTCCGTGAATGAAATCACTCTTACCTGCACTGGTGAAAGCCATGTAGGGAAGTTTCCGTTTAGATGTTCGGTTAAAACACCCATAAACCTTTCAAGACTGCCATAGATAACTCTGTGAAGCATTACTAGACGTTTCTCTTTTCCTTTTGAATCAACATAATTCAAGTCAAATCTCTCAGGCATTGCAAAGTCAAGCTGTATTGTAGAACACTGCCATGTTCTGTCCAGCGAGTCTTTTATATGGAAATCAATCTTTGGCCCGTAGAATGCACCGTCACCTTTGTTTATCTTGTATTTTATTTTATTTTTCTTTAATACAGATTCAAGTGTTTTCTCTGCCTTGTCCCATATTTTGTCTGAACCAATTCTTTTTTCAGGACGTGTTGAAAGTTCAACATGGTCAAATTTCACTGCGAATTTTTTATAAAAAGTTTTTATTAATTCTATTATCTTTATTATTTCTTTTTCCAAATCTTTTTCCTCACAGAAAATATGTGCGTCATCCTGTGTAAACTGTATGACTCTAAATAATCCTGCTAACACTCCTGAGAGTTCAACTCTATGCACTGTTCCAAGTTCACCAACTCTTAAAGGCAAATCCTTGTACGACTTAGGCTTTTGTTTGTAAACCAGCATGCCTCCAGGGCAGTTCATAGGCTTTACAAGAAGCTTTCTTCCTTCATAATCAGTTATAAAATTATTATCCTTGTATTTCTCCCAGTGTCCTGAAATTTTCCACAGCTTGCTGTCCATAACCTGGGGTGTTGAGATTTCCTCATAACCTGATTTCCTATGCTCTTCTCTCCAGTAATTAATCAGCTCATTTCTTATAATTAATCCATTGTTATGCCAAAAAACCATGCCTGGGGCAACTTCATTGAAACTCCATAAGTCAAGTTTCTGTCCTAAGATTCTGTGGTCATTGGACTTTAACTCCTCCCTGTCAAGCCTGAATTTTGAAATTTCTTTTAGCAACTGTTTATAATCAAATTTTTCATCTTCTTCCGCTTTGATTGCTTGTATTTTAACATTCTTTGAGGGTTTATTGCCTTCGATATCAAACTCACGGCTGAGTTCAGACAGGGGATGTCCCTTGCATTTTATTTCAAATGCCTTATACCAACCAAAAGGAGCTCTGAGAACTTCCTTGAAATCTTTCTTAAGCATATTTTCAGCTGTTTTCATGACTTCAACAGCAACATCTGGTTTTGAAAGGTTTGAAGATAAATGTGCATATGGATAAATAACAACTTTATCAGATTTTACCTGCTGAGCAACATCTTTAATCTGTTTAACTAACTGTTCACTTGCTTTTTTAGGATTAACTTCATCATTGAATTCTACTGCTGTGAAAACAACTAAACAGTCTTTTAATTCATGACTTAAGTCTTTTACCTCTTCAGCAGTTTTGATTGCTTTTTTCTTTGCCTCATACTTTATGTAATCCGCATGTATCAGCAGTATTTTCATATATAACTCCTTTATATTACTAAAACATGCATCTAATAGAATAAAAATGTTTTGAGAATGTTAGATATCTATGTGTTTTATAACTTTGAGAAGTTCTTTTTCATTTTTGGATTCAGAAACCTTATTTCTTATTTGGGCAGAACCTTTGAATCCCTTCATAAAAGCTAATGCATGCCGTTTTGTATAGCTGAACTCATAGTGTTTATTGTATTTTTTATCTAATGAAATGTATTCCTTCAGCAATTCTGTCTGTGTTTTTATTTTTACTAGCGCTCTTTTGTTTTCTTTTATATCCTTGAATATCAATGGATTTCCAAGCGACGCCTTTCCTATCATAACAGCATCACATTTTGTTTCTTTCATTTCTTTGTATTTTTCATAAGAATCAATCCCACCATTGCCTACAACAGGAATTGTTAAGTTGTTTTTAAGCTCCTTTATCACTCTTAAATCCGGTTTTATTGCGTAGTTGTCTTTTATTTTTCTTGCGTGGATTGTTATTGCTGATGCACCTGATTTTTCAATTAATTTCCCAATCTTTAATGTGTTTTTTACTGTGCCTGCAATTCTTATTTTTGCACTCACAGGCACAGAAGAACTCTTAACAGCAGTTTTTACAATATCTTCAATTTTTTTAGGAAAGTTAAGCAGAACAGCACCGCACATGCTCTCAGCTTCTTTTTCCATAGGGCATCCAAAATTGATATCAATCACATCAGCATATTCTGAAAGAACTCTGCATGTATATCCAATGCTCTTAAGATTATTCCCAATAATCTGCACTGCAACAGGCTTTTCTTTTTCAGGAAAATTAAGGAAATATTCCTCATCTCTATAAAAAGAATCTACATGAATCATTTCAGAATAACATAATCCAGCATTGTATTTTTTGCATAGCATTCTGAAACCAACATTTGTATACTCATGCATAGGTGCTAAAAACAAATCCGACTTTAGTTTCAGTCCGCAGTAGTTCATTTTTTGCCTTTCATGTTTTCACAGAGAATTATCGCTTCTGCAATGTCTCCATCACATGATTCCAAAGATTCTCTCGCTATGTCTTCTTTAACCCCTGCTTTTTCCATAACTAATTTAATATCTTCTGAAGATATTTTAGTCTTGCTTTCTCTCAATTCAGGCTCTCCAGTAATCTGAAAAGCAGTTTTGCCCATTACTTTCATTTTCATAACCTCAGGATTTTCAATAACCAATTCCCCTTCAGGTGTTTTAATTATTACCTCGCTTGCATCAACGTTTTCCATGTTCATCTGCTTCATGAGCTGTTTCATCATTTGCGGGTTTATTCCAGGTATCATTTTATATCCTAAATTTCAAGAATTGTTAGATTTATATCATTTATGGGATGTAAGGTTTTCCCTTTTTAATTGCCCTTTTCCTTTCCCTCATCTCTTTAATAAATCCTTTTTTGCTTGTTTTATTCATAAATGCCGAAGCAACAGAGGCGCTTATGTAAAGAAGTCCTGTTGTTGCATAAGCATAGGGAATTCCAAATGAGTCTGCAACCAAACCCCCTATGAGTTCTCCAGCTACACCCCCTGAATCGCTTATTGCATGATTTACTCCTATTATTTCACCTCTTTTTCTTCTTGGGAGAGAACGTATGAATATGTGGTAGGATAATGGAAATATCATCCATATCAGAACGCTTGCCGTGACTATCACTGTTATAAACAATTCAATGCTTGTGATAAACGGCAGGCATAAGTATATTAATCCTGCACCAAATGCAGAGACTATTATCGTTCTCCTTTTCCTTAGTTTAGTGAAAATTACATTCTCAAAAGCCCTGACTGAAACGAAAACCAAATCCATAACTGAAAAAAACACCCCCACCCAGAATTCACTGAGCCCGAAAATTGAGTTTAAGTAAAGAGGTATAAATGTGTAATAAATATATCCATCATAATTAATTATAAAATCTATAAATGAGGCTATCTTAACATTTCTTTTGGATTTAACAAAACTCTTAATCTCATCAGCATATGCGCCCTTGAACATTTCTTCAAGCCCGTCTTTTAATGTACCTTCCTTTTTATTCATATGGGGTATTTTAACAGAAGAGAATATTGCAAAAAGCAGAATTAAAGACGCAAGATAAAAAGAAAACCTATTATCAATCTCGCCGAGAAACCCTCCAATGTAGTACCCAATTATGCCAGGAATTGTCCATATAATTGATATAATTGTGTAGTTGCCTTTTATTTTTCTAAGGGCGTCAGTCATGTATGACCACATACTTACCATAAAGGCTGCTTCAGTTATTCCTGAAAGGATGAAAATCACAATAAATGAATTAAAATCACTTGCTGTTGTAAATAAAAAATATAGTACTGATTTTGCTATAAGGCTTACAGTTATCATTTTTTTCCTTCTTATTTGGTCTGACAAGGTTCCAAATGGGGTGTCAAGAAGTATGTTGAAAACTATTGAAACTGCATACAAAATTCCTATATGGAAGAAGTCAATACCAAATGAATTGATGTATATACTTTTTATAGGTGAAACAACAGAAAATGCAAACCAGTCAATGCATATTGCAATTAGAAGATACTTTATGAAATCATGTTTTAAAAGTCTTAATGCTTCGGAAGCATTTTTTTTGTATTCTGAGAACCTTCTTGAATTTTTAATTCTCATATGGATATTATATAATCAAGTCTTTATCTGCTTTTCTTCATCTTCCATCTTGATTTTTCAATGCCAAGGCTTGCAACAGCACCTATAAGATACATCACTCCAACGCTTAAAAAAGCATAAGGTATGCCGAACATATTTGCAAGAACTCCTCCGATAAGATTTCCAGAAACCCCTCCTGCGTCGCTTAATGTTTGATTCATCCCTATAACCTCCCCCCTATTGTATCTTGAGAGGTGTTTTATAAAAAGAGTATATGAAAGAGGGAAGATGAAATACATAAGGAAGCTTACAAAAAGCATTGCTGATGCAAAGAATTCAACTGTTTTAAACAAAGGCATTGATATGTAAATCAGCCCTGTAATTACTGAAACGAAAAATATTGTTTTTTTCTTTATTATCTTTTTAAAATAAAGTGATTCAATGACTCTTGCAACAACAGTTAGTATATTGACAGTTACAAAAAATATTCCTATCCAGAATTCACTAAGATTAAATGCTGAATTAAGATAAACTGCAAGAAAACTTCCATAAACAAAACCATCATAGCTAAGTATGAAATGTATTAAAGAAGCAATTTTTACATTTTTTTTAGATTTCATAAAACTCTTGGCTTCATCAACGTAAACTCCTTTCACAGCTTCCCTTACCCCGTCCTCAAATGTGAAGTTTTTATTTGAAATTTTTGGTATGGCAAATGATACCATCATTGCTAAAACACCAACTGCAACAGAACCGTAGAACGCAAATATGTTGTTTATATTGCCTAAAAATCCTCCTATGTAAGGACCAAACAAGCCAGGTGTCATTAAAAACAATGAAATTGGGGTGTAACCTATTTTGTGTTTTTTAAGAGCATCAGTCATGTATGCCCACATGCTCACCATATAGGCAGCGTCTATAACGCCATTTACAACAAAGAGTATAAGAAATGAATTGAAATTATTTGTGACAGTGTAAAGGAAATAAATGAATATCTTGCCCATCAAACTCGCAGTAATTATCTTTGCCTTTGGCAGGTAATCACACAATGTTCCAAAAGGTGAGTCAAGAATAAGTCTTACTCCCACAAAAACAGAAAAAAGTATGCCTAACTGCAGAAGGTCAATACCGAAAGATTTAATGTAAATGCTCCTTATGGGGTACATTATTGAATAAGCCAAGCCATCAAGAAATATTGTGAATATAAAATATTTCATTTCTTTTTCTTTAAGAAAACTGAATTTTTTAGTAAGTTCTCCAATAAACAATTCAAAGCCTTTTTGAGGTGTTTCTGCAGGAACTAGGGGCGCATTTGTAGGTATGTTAGTCCTGTTCATAAAATAAAAAAGGAAAAACTAATTTAATTATTTTGCTTTTCCCTTATTTGCCCTTACAGAAGGACGCATTTTTTCAGCACCCTTGCCTTTATTCCTAAGTCCACGTGCTTTCTTTCCAGCAGAAGTTAGTCCTCTGTGGACTCTTCTTTTGCTTATTATCTCTGAAAGCTTTTTGTCATTTATTACAGCAGGATGAGAACCATCAATCATGATAACTTCAAACCACTTATTCTTTCCATCAGAACCAACCCAATATGAATTCATAACCTCGAGGTTAGGATATTTTCTTGAAGTCCTTTCTTCTGCAATTAATTGTAAAGATTTTTTAGGAGTGTATTTTACTCTTCCTGATTTCTTTGGTTTTCTTCCCATTGTAGGCTTTTCTCTTTTCCTTCCACCTTTCTTTACTTTCTGCCTTACAATTACAACTCCTTGCTTTGCTTTATATCCTAATGAATGTGCTTTATCAAGACGTGTTGGTTTGTCTACTTTGACAGTAGAAGGCTGTTTTCTCCACTCTATAAGTCTTGATTTATACTGTTCATTAAAGTTTTTAGTAGGTTTTTTCCATGCATCTCTTAGATATTTATAAAATCCCATTTTAATCACCAAGTTAATCAGGCTTTATGCCCATCATCTAACTTAGAATTTAATGATATCACTATGGTTTTTAAAGGTTTTCTTTACATTGTTGGTTAAAAAGAAAAGTTTATAAGGGAGGTAAAAAGGTTTCAAAACATGAATAAAAACAAAAAAGAGCTTAAAGAAAGACTTAAGTCTTATCTTGAATGTGAATCTATTCTTAATCAGGTATTTGAAAGAATTAATTACTGTGCAGAGAACTGCAGGCTTATGAAAGAAAAAGACACAAATATTGGGTGTTGCGGCAATATGTTTGATTTTTATGAATATTTTAACGGAGAAGATAAAAGCCCGAGGCTTGCTTTCTTAGTAAAAGACAGAATAAAAATATATGGTAAACCAAATAAAACAGAAGATAAGTGCGGTTATCACTCTGATTCAGGGTGTATTCTTAAAAGTCATAAATCACCAATATGTGTAACCCATTGTTGCAGTGAGTTGAAGAAATATATGGGGAATAAATACAGCGTTATATATCACGAGGATTATATTAGCGATTGTTTTGCAAAAATTGTAATCGGCGACTTTGACAATGAGTTTATTGAGAAATTTAAAAAAGAACTTGAAGATATACTTGGGGAGGTGTCTGTTTGATGAAAAATGAAAAAATGTCTGCTGAAGAAAGACTTAAGTCTTATCTTGAATGTGAATCTATTCTTAATGAATTTTTTTCTAAAGTAGATTACTGTACAAGGTTCTGCAGTCTTATTGTTTTAAATTCTTTAGAAGATGATGAAAAAACAGGTTGCTGTTCATATGGATGCTATGATTTATTTAAGAGAGTTTCACTTAAAGACGCGTCTCTTTTGAGAACTGAAAGAAATGATAAATATGGGGTTCCTGACAGAAAAGACTTA
>JAQUSD010000022.1 GCA_028715295.1 Candidatus Nanoarchaeia archaeon | reverse complement strand
TTCTCAATTTCTTTTTCATAATCTGTTATCTTATTGTCTATACCTTCAATCCTGAAACCTGCTGTCTGGCTCAACGTGTACCCGCCAGTGATTGCTCCTGACTTTTCAACTAAGTCGCCTTCCATCGTAACCATTCTTGCGGTGTTTATTCCTAATTTTTTTGCGGATTCAAGATTTTCAACAACAAGAGTTGAGCCGAATACATACTTGAAAACTTTTTCGAGTTTCTTTGGGTAATTAACAAATGAAATCGCGAAGCCCTTTACCCCGTCAGCTTTAAGATTTTTAGTGTCTGAATCTAAAATTTCAATGCTTGAAATCTTATTAAGGGGAAGAAAGGTTGCTATGCCCTTTTTCTCGCTTCTTAAATAATTAACGCATTTCTTTGCAACATCTTCATCGTCAACAACTATATTTTCTATTCTTGAGCCTGCTGCAACCCTTAATGGAAGAGAAAATTCTTTTTTAACACTTCCAAGTGCACCAACAGTGTCATAAACACCTTTTATTTTTGCTTTAAGTATTTCCTTAACACCCGTGTTGATGTTTTCAAGACTGCTGTTATAATTTGACTTAACTCTTGCAAGTTCTTCTCTTTTAGTTATTAAATTCTCGTTTAAATCTCCCAAATCCCTTTTAACTCTTGAAAAATTATCTGCAGTTTCATTTATCTTTTTAATAATTTCTTTGTATTCTTTCTCCCTTTTCTCAAGCTTTGATGCAAGCTCTGAATATTCTTTTTTAAGTTCAGTTCTTCTTTCAATGCTCTTCATCATTTCATTATATTTTACCAGGTTTGTTTCAACTGCATAAAGCATTGAACTTCCATGAGTTGCTGTTGTAAGAAATTCCTCTTTTTCAGCAAGCTCTTTTTTAAGCTGTGCAAGCTCCTTTTCCATTTTGTCTTTTTTTTCAGATTCCCGGGTTATTGAAACTTTGGTCTTCTCAATATCCCCTGATATCTGTTCTTTCCTTTCAGCAAGCCTTCTCAGCTCACGGTTATGATTTAGTATTGAAGTTTCCACAGAGGTCTTTTTTTCTTTTAAAACATCTACTTCAGACATAAGCTTCATATCCGGCTTTGTCCTTTCAATCTCTTTTATCTTTTGAATCATCTTCTTATTTTCATTAAGTTCATTGTTCTTTTCCTCGATTTTCAAATCAATTTCCTTTATTTTAGAAAATGCGTCTTCTATGCTTCTGTTTAAGTCATCAATCTGAGATTTTTTAATACTAATTTTTTTTGCGTATAAGCATGCCTCACTATATTTCTTGTCTTCCTGATATTGCAGGTACAACTCAGCCTGCTTTTTCTGCCTTTCAAGTTCTTTTAGGTTTTTTTCTCTTTCATTAAGCACAAGATTTGTCTCCCTTATTTTTCTCTCAACCTCTTCAAGATTTTTAATTGACTTTTCCTTTTTTTCCTCATAAACAGATATCCCTGAAAGTTCTTCAATAACTTGCCTCCTCTCAACCCCGGACATTTCAACAAATCTTTTGATTTCATCCTGAAGGATTATGTTATACCCGTCAGGGTCTATCCCAGCATGCCTGAGAATATCCAAAATCTGGGCTCTTGTTGTTTTCTTGTCATTTATCCTGAATTCGCTCCCCCCCTGTGGAAAAATAGTCCTTGAAATGATTATTTCCTTGTCTTCAACAGGAAAAAGCTTATCATTGTTGTCAAGCGTCATTGAAACTTCTGCAAAATTAGAAGGTTTTCCTGTTTTTCCTCCGTTAAATATGAGATGGTCCAGTTTTTCAGCCCTTAAGTCCTTTTTTGACATTTTACCAAGGACAAAACAAAGAGCATCAAGTATGTTTGACTTCCCGGAACCGTTTGCTCCAACAACACAGCAAAGCTTATTGGGGAACTTTATTACAGTCTTTTTGTTAAAGGATTTAAAACCCTTTATTCCAATTTCCTTAATTCTCTGTGCCATAGATACTAATTAATATACAAGGATAGTTTAATATTTTTCTGAAAAGGAGCTTAAAAAAATGGAGAAAAAACGCTTTTTAGAGATAATAAAAGGCAAAAAAGAGCTTAAGAACATTGATGATTCAACAGTAGAAAATGCGTTAAAACAGCTAAATATAGACGTTTCAAAGCTAAAAGAACAACCAAAACATTACAAAGACGAGCTTAAAAAAACAAGAAAATACCTGCGGGAAAAATATGGTTTGTTTTCATTACCCAAAGCTTCAAAAAGAGACAAAATAATCAGTATAATAGAATATTCAGATGACATAGTAAAACCATGTCTAGAAATGCTTAAAACCCATCTTTCCTCAAAGGAAAGGTTAAGGCATTATGAATACATTTACAGTAAAATAATTCCTAAAAACACAAAATCAATATCAGATATTGCGTGCGGTATGAACCCCTTTTCCTACATTCTGATTCCAGACTACAAAAAAATAAGATATTTCTGTTATGAGTTAAACACTTCTGACTGCAATATAATAAACAGATTCTTCAAAAAAGCAGAAATAAAAGGTGTTGCTGAACAGATTGATGCTTCTAAAATGGAAAACATAAAAAAAATACCTGAAACAGATGTGTGCTTGCTGCTCAAAACACTTGATACTATTGAAGAAAAAAATAAATGGGTAAGTGAAGAGATTATCAAGAACTTGAAATCAAAAACAATTGTGATTTCATTTTCCACAAAAACAGTTTCAGGAAGGAGCATGAAAGCATCATCAAGACTGTGGCTCGAAGATATTATAAAAAAATTAAAACTTAATTTTGAAATTTTTGAAACTGATAATGAAAAATTTTATGTGATTTTAAAAAATAAAAAAACTATTTAAAGAAAGTTTGAATTAGTTATTAACAGGTGTAAAATAATATGGGCAGGTTATTACAGAAATTATTTGGTAAAAAATCATCTTCTGCTAAGAAAAGTCCGGCTAAGAAAAAAATAGTGAAGAAAAATAAGTCTGCTGTAAAGGCGAAGCCAAAAACAGCTAAGAAAAGTCCGGCTAAGAAAAAAATAGTGAAGAAAAAAAGATAAAAAATCTAAATTTTGTTTTAATTTTTTATATTTAAAGTTTGTTTATTGATTCCACAACAAATTTCTTAAGCTCATCTGTATATGGGAATCCCATGGAACGCCTGTATATTTTTCTTCCATTAAACCCAAAATAACCCTTGGATATGGAAATAAATTCTGTTCCTTCTTCTCCATTGACTTTCTTAAGAGTTATTTCAATAAATTTCTTGTCTCCTTCTCCATAAGTTTTGTCAAAGGATTTCATTGTTTCAAAGTTTGGTCTGTATGAATCACTTACATCAGGTTTTTCTTCTTTAGTTTCTATTTTCACTTCTTCTTTTTTTGTTTCTTTTGTTTCTTTTGTTTCTTTAGCCATTTTTCTCACCTAGATTTTGGTAATTGTATTAAACCAAATAAAGATATACCATTATAAATGTTTGTTTCAGAAGCTGTATTTAACAGCCATAGCCGCAACTCTATCTGATATAGACTCTGCTTTGTCAGCTATTTTTGCAATTACAGTTATCAAGTCCTTAAGCCTCATTATTTCAACAGCGTTTATCTTCATCTTAAAAAGCTGGGTTAAAAGAATAAACTCAAACTCTCTTACCTTTTCCCTATGTCCGTCAATTTTCAATGCCATGTCCCTTGCTTTTGTTAAGTCATGTTTCATAAAAACAACAGCGTCTGAAAGATGTTTAACTGTGTTAAGCATTTCTTTACTCATGCCCCTCAGGTTTTGTTTCATGGGATTTGGTATTGTAAGTTTTGAGGTATTAATAAGTCTTGCAGCAAGTTCTGTAAAATCAGTCAAGTCATCTATATCCTGAGCAAGATTAAACCAGTCTTCACTGGTGTACGGAAGAAGCCTCCCTTTGTAGATTTCATAATTTATTTCATTAACAACCTCGTCGTCTTTTCTTTCAAGAGATATTATATTTTTTATAATAGATTCCTCAACTTTTCCGTCACAAAGCTGGTTATTCATCAAATCAAAAAGCTTTATTGCTGAATAAGACAGGTTCATATGTGTCTCAAACATATCAAAGATTGTGTTTGATTTTTTTTCAAAATAGGTCTTTATTTTTTTAAAAAGATTAAACTTAATTTTAGTCTGTTTTTTTTTCTTTTGCATATACTTTTTATAATACGCTTGTTAATATAATCTTTATGATTGGAGTACTGCTTGGGGCCGTGGCATTCTATGTGTCTGCAGGCATGGGTGCTGTTGTAGAAACCTTTTCAAGCGCAATATCAAGCAAGTCTATAAAAATAAAAAACGCTGTGATAATTTCAGCAGTTGTTATCTTTATCGCGGTTATATTCTACGGCCAGGTTGTTTCAAAAACATTCAGAAGTATGGTTCCTGAGTATAACACAATACCAGTATTCTCTCTGGCGGTCATGATTTCAATAGGACTTTGGTTTACACTCTGTGCTTGGAAAGGATGGCCAATATCAACAACTTCTTCAGTTGTGGGTGCTGTTATCGGAGCTGCTTTTGTAAAAAAAATTCCAGTTAATATTGATGTTGTGTGGAATGTCCTGATAAGCTGGATCGCCTCTCCCTTGGCAGGTATGGTTGTTGCCTTTTTTGTTTATATTATACTAAAAAAACTTATCATAAACAGGATTAATAATTTTAAAAGCAGGGAGGTTTTAGAAAGAGTTTTTTCAGTAATACTCATTATCATCTCTATTCTGGTTCTATTCGAGAAATCAGTGAATGACGTTGCAAATGCAATCGCCTTTGTTCCTTCTGATGATGATATGATTATCCCTAAACTCATAGGTGCAGCAGGCATGTCTCTTGGAATGCTGTTGTTTGGGAAGAAAATACTAAAAAATTTAGGCATAAAACTCACAGCGGTATCTCCTTCAGCAAGTTTTTCAGCGCTTTTTTCAGCATACATCGTTTTAAAAACTGCAAATTTTTTTGGGATGCCTATATCAAGTACCATGGTTCTAGTAAGTGGCATGGTTGGTTCAGGACTTTCAATGAAGAGAAAAGTTAATAAAAAACTGCTTAAAGAAATAATGTTTTCATGGGTTATTACTCTTCCAGTATGTGCTATTCTTTCAGGGATAATTTCTTTTTTTTAGAAAATAAAAAAAATATGAAAATAAAAAATTCGTTTGATCAATGATTAAATTAATCATTTTTTCTTTTTTGCTGTTTTTTTAACTGCTTTCTTAGTTGTTTTCTTTTTTGCTGTTTTTTTAGCTGTTTTTTTAACTGCTTTTTTCTTTGCCATTATAATTTCCTCCTTTTTGAAGCATTAATCAGTGCTGAATTCAATATCAAGTGCCTGCTCATTTTCTTCTTTTACAATGCTTTCGTACTGTACACAGTCATCACAAAGCAGAAGCTCTGTGTCTCCGTGTTCACTGCAAAAAACAGTTCCACACATTTCGCACATGAAAACATTTACGCATTCACACACAAAACACTTACTCAAATTCTCCACCTGCCCTTTGTGCAAAAATGCACTTGCTTCTTTTTTAAAGAGGGATAACTTTACTTATATATTTTTCTAAAATAATATATCAAAAATTTATTAAAGCACAAACAACTTGTTTTATTTATGGTTAAAAACAAAAGAAGAAAAAACATTAGGAAAAGAACTCCTAAAATAAATAGCATAATAAAACTTACAGTTTACATAATTGCTGTTCTCCTGCTTGTTGATTCAGCAATAACTCTTGCATCAAATCTTCCATTTATTTCTGTTGTTGATTTGGTATCTCAAATACAGATAATAGTATTCACAATAATTGCTGTTATGCAGATATTTGGTGCTTACTGGCTTGTTAAATTTAAGCTGAAAGGTTATTACATAGCTGTTGCATTAAGCATTCTTGCATTAATATATGAAATACTTTATCCCGCTTCTTATGGATGGCTTTTACTTTATTTCCTTCCAAAAGACATTTTCATAGTAGCATATCTCATAATCAAGAGGATGCATTTTAATTAATTCTGGGAAAGAACTATATTTAATTTTTCATTGATGAAATAGCTTTTAGAAACAGAATGTTCTTCAGGAATTTGAAGTATCTTAAAATAGATTTCATCAGTGCCATAAGCCCTTACTTCCAAAGATTCTTCAAATTCATTTATGGCAATGTCTTGCATTGATTTTATACCTGGAAGCTCAACTTCAATTATAAGATTTGAACCCTGTTTAAACATTCTTGAAGCAGGCTCCTTAGTGCTTGCTTTCTGAGGGATTGCTCTTGAACTTCCAAGGTTATGAATTTGTTTTTTTTCATTTTTAACATTAGTATTTTCTTTTTCTCCCAATCTTTTAACCTCAATCCTTGGTTCTCCGGTAGTTGAATCAATCTTTATACTTATCCCTCCTGATTTGATAATGTTGTCTGAAGAACCGCTAAACATTTTGTTTAAATCACTTTCAAAAGCATGTTCAAAAGTTTTGAGGATTTTAAAAGGATTAAGATTAAAACCAAATAATTTTTTTCTAAGGCTTAAACCGCAGTAAGGACAGAACCTCCATGACTTTTCAGTTTCTTTACCACATTTTTTGCATTCCATTGTATTTTAAAAAGAAGCATATGATTAATAAAGTTATTTATTGCGGAAAACAACATTTTTAACTTAAAAAATAGAATATATTGGTATGCAAAAAAGAAAATTTATTTTCACAGCATTGCTTTTTCTGCTTATCCCGTCACTGCTTGCATATTCATGTGACGGAGATAAAATAGACTGGGATATAAAAGAAAATGTTGGAATTTTAGAATGTGAAACTGCTTCTTCATGTGCATCAATATTCAACAAAGTTTCTTCATCAGTTTTAAATGGGGAGATAAATATTGTAAAGTGCCCATTGAAAAGCACATATTCTTATGGGAAAGACATAATTCTTAACCAAACATTTTATACTGTTAATCAGACACAATACACACTTACTTATACCTGGCAGGCCCAGATTGTTGACAAAAATTGTGCCAATACACTCGGCTCAGTATACTGCGTCCAGATAAGCAATGTAACTTTTGACGGAAACATTTCGCATATAGATGTTGAATGTGGGGATTGTGAAGGAAACCTGTGCGGGGAACAGAGGACAACAGACTTCATAACTGAAACAATAACATTCACAGCGTCAACAAACAAAACAATGATAACATTCAGAACTTATGGAGGGAACGGCGTGGTTCTTAAAATAAAAGATATCTCAATTTCAGAATTGCCTTGCCAGCACATGTGCGGTGGAAGTCCGACATGTGATTATAACCTCCCTGAAACATATCTTCAGACTTGTGAAAATGGAGTTACATATTTCCAGGATTATTGTGATGAAGAATGCAACCTTGTTGATGAAGAAGATACATGCAAAGCACCTTCATTTAAACTTTCATGCACAGCGGATTTCAGATGTGATGACATAGCTCCTGACAGCATGATGGATGAAAATTCGTACTGTTCAAGCGAATGTTTGTATAAAACTCTTGATGATGATGAAACAAAATGTGAAGAAGCTGGTTATTCCTGGATTTCAGGTGCTTGTTGCGGTAATAATGCAAATGAATACCTTTCCTCATGCATGACTGAAGATGGGGTTTGTGAAGGGCAAAAGTGCTGTGAATCAGAATCCTGTGTTTACAACAATGTTTGTTATCCAATAGGTAGCTATGCTCCGCTTGAAGAATGCGGGACTGGATTTTACTGCAACAGCAATCTAATTCTCCAAGCAGTAAAAACACAAGGCCTTTGTTCTTCCTGTGGTGTTTGGACTGGGGAAGACTGCTGTTATGGTATTAAAAATTATGATTACATTGGGGGGGCATGTTTAAACGGAATTGATTATAACTGTGGCGCGGATGGAAAATGCAGTCAAAAGTTTGGAGTTTCATGTGCAACTAATGACCCTGACTGTCAAAATATTGAAGTTGCATTTGATCCTGTTGGTGTGGCTGAAAAAAAAGATGGTTTTTTCAATGTGGAATTCAGCATTTTTTATCTTGGAAATGAAAATTCTGCATCTGCTGAATTTTCGATTATAAAAGATGATGAGATTATTTATTCTGAAACCAAGACAATACAAATATCCAATACTTATGAAAAGCACACACTCTCAATAAATTTGCCTCAAAATATTGAAGGTGGCTTTTATAAGCTTGTAAAAAAAATCATCACTGCTGATGAAACAGCTGAGCATGAAGAAACAATAAGGGTTAATGACAACTGTGTAAAAATAGAACTTCCGAGCACAGTTGAAATAATAAATTCGAGCTTTGCTGCAAGATTAAAAAATGATTGCAGTTATGCTATCAACAATCTTAATTGGACTTTCATGGATAAATCCGGCAGTGTAGAGTATATTGAGTTCTATTCAACAATAACAATAACCAACTTAGAAATGAATATTACTGAAAGTGATTTTTTAAGCATTTCTTATGAAAAGGGAAGTTTATCAAAATATATCACTCTTATAGCAGGGGATGTTGAAATGGCGCTTAACAATGCCATAAACAAGATAATAAGTGTAAATGAAAAATACAATTCTGTAAGTTCAAAACTTGTTTTTGGAGTATTTATGGATAAAACAAGCACTTTTGAACTTCTCTCACAGTCAACATCGCTAATTAATAACGCAAACAGTGAAAAGAACAATGGCAATTACATTCTTGCAAAGTACTATGCTGAAAGTGCAGAACAAATAATAGATGCAATAGACAATGAAGTGAACTTAAATATTATCACATTGCTCTTTGCAGGAGCAATATTCATGGGTGGTGTTGCTGGTGTATTTTTAATTGCTAATAAAGAAAAAATATTCAAGCCAAAACAAGCTCCAAAGCAAGTACCATCACAGGCACAAAAGCCACAAGCAAAAACACAGCAACAGAAAAAATAAAAATTTTTATCTAATTCCCAACAATCAGCTTATTGAGTTTCTTCATAACATATGTCCAAAGAAGCCCATACACTAACGGAAATATTATTATAAAAACATATTTCATATTTTCCATGCCAATCATTTCGGGCAGGTTAACAACAGAAATCTCTATTGTTGCATCTATAAAACCCAGTGCAGCACCTATTAAGAACAAATCAGAATCCTTCATGCCTTCTTTTCCTTTAAGGAATTGGTAATAGAACAGATTCCATAGTCCCCACATAAAAGGTACAAGATATATATACAATATCGAACGCATAATCTCTATATCCAAAAGAGTGAATACAAGAGCTATTACAAGTATGCCTAGAGTTGGTATTATAAACCCTGATGCTAAAATTTTAATGTAGTGTGAATATCTATTATCTTTTCTTTTTTTAGTTTTCTTCACAATTCTTAAATAGTATTTTTCAGTATATAAACTTTAAGATATTTACCCCATGCCTTGTGCAAACAACTGCATCATCTGAGGCATAATTGTCATCAAAGTAAAAACTGTTGTGCCGGGTGTGACTCTAACTTGTCCTGTGAATACTGCATTAATTATCTGAATAAAAATATTGAATCCAACATTTGCTTTCTGCATTTCTTTTCCAAAATCAAATCCTCTTTGTTCCCAGTGAGGCACTTCAATTTCCAAAGCTCTAAATTCCTTTTCTTGTACACTTATTAAGTTATACATAAAGTCATAGCCTATTTCAAGAGTAAAATCTATATCTTGTAGATTATCTGCTTCATCCAAAAAATCAAGCTTTATTACCTCTTCTTCACTTACTGTAAGAATGATCCTAACAATAACTTCAGTTCCATCACTTACTTGAAGAACTGCTTTCATTTCTCCGCCAAATGAATTGCTGACACTCCTTATCAGTGACATAACTTCTTCATCCTGTTTTATTTCTTCAACCTCTCTTGGACTTGGGCCTTTTGGTCCTCCACCTGATTTAAGTCCTTCAACCATTTCTGTCTTAAATAATTCTCTTGGGGGGAATATCCAGAAATTCATATATGGTGAAAGCACAGCCATTGGTTGTGATTCAGGTCCAAGTATCCTTGCTGATTTTTTTTCCTCCCATATTCTAATACTTCCAAACTCACCAGAATATCCTGCATTTATAGGGGCATATTCTTCCGGAAATTCTCTAATACCCAAACAATCAAGTGCTCTAGCAGTTCTTTCAGTATTTGACATGAGCAAACCATACGCTTCCCAAACGCCCCCCATTAAAACCTTCCAGTCTTTATGGGAATTTGCAACAAGTTCGTCGAGATACCATGTTAAATAAGCATCGTTAAGGGATTTTTGTATTTCTTCTCTTTCTTTCATAAGTGAATCTAATTCCATCTTGCACCAAGCATCTTCTCCACCATAATTTTGTAGACCTAAGAATTTATCCTGCCCCCAAACATCAAAATTAGCCCATGAATTAACCTGTCCATCAGCATTAAACTCGCATGAACCACTTAACATAAAGGATTCCTTCTCTTCAAACCATGAATCTCCATGTATACACTTAAATTTCCTTATACTGCCCCCCCATTCACTGCATCTGGGAGCTGCGCAATCTGCATCTGTAATGCACTGCATTTCACCGCAAGGCTGTGTTGATTCACATCCATTGTCCCAATCTCCATCGCAATCATAATATCCTTCCTGACATTCACACTGTCCCAAATCAACATTGCATACTCTATTTGGAGCTGAACTGCAATCCATTTGGCATGCTGATACTGCCCCCCCACATGTTGCATCTTGTGATTCACATCCATTGTCCCAATTTCCATCACAATTGAAATATGCTGAATTTTGTTCAAAATTCCTTAAACATGAACAAACATTTTTATCACTCCAATCCAAATACATACACTTCATATTCTCAGGACAATCATAATCAGTCTCACATTGGGTGATGCATCTTCCTGTTTGAACATCCATTGCATTGCTTCCGCCATCTCTTTTACCAAGTATTATGTCACAATATTCATTTTCATTGCAACCCTCAGTTTCCCCATCCTGTGTCCAATAACATTCTCTTCCACTTACCTCAGCAATCATTGGAGTGAATAAACTAAACACAGTAAGGGTTTCTGGAGAATAATATAATTCAGAGACAATAGTGTACTCTGTGGTTTCAACCTGCAATGAGCATTCAGGATCTTCAAAGTCTATAAGTCCATTGCAGTCATCGTCTTTGCCATTATTACATATTTCACTATCTGCACACATACTAACCCCACATGAGGATTCAGTTGATTCGCATCCATTATTTACATCTCCATCGCAATCATAATACCCTGTATTGCATGCACATTCCGAAGTTGTTTGTACGCAGTAAGAATTTTCTCCGCAGAAAACATCAAAGCATGAAGAATCACATTGTGTATTTGATTCGCATCCATCTGAATCAGCACCATTTCCAGCACCATTACAGTCGTAAAAGTTTGAATTACATACACAATTTCCAGTAGACGCATCGCATTTTGAATTTGATCCACATGACTTGTCTGCACAAACATCAACGCCAAAGCAGCTTACAGTTGATTCACATGTTCCATCATTATCACAATCAAAATATCCTGGCAGGCATTGGCATGCCCCCTCAACATATTTCTGATTTGGTCCGCAAGAAGAAACAACAACCTGAATTTCTCCTGTTTCACCCATGCAAGGCTGTGTTGATTCACATCCATTGTCCCAATTTCTATCACAATCATAATGCCCTCCCGCACATCCACAGTTGCCCTCTAAAGTTACAATCATATTGGGGTAACAGCATCCTTGTGTTTCACAACCATTTCTCCAGTCTCCGTCGCAATCATTATACCCAAAAGCACAACCACAATAACCTTCGTCATTTAATCCTATGTTCGCACCGCAACAGTTTGAATGGGTTTCACAACCATTGTCCCAATTTCCGTCGCAGTCACTATATCCTTGTACGCATTTGCAAACACCATCATTAGTTTTTCCATCCCCTACTGAATCT
>JAQUSD010000040.1 GCA_028715295.1 Candidatus Nanoarchaeia archaeon | reverse complement strand
AAAAAGTGTGCATTAGTAATGAAAACCCTAGTATGCTTGAAGGAAAAAGCATGGAATGAACTTAAAGAAGAGTTAATATAATCAAATCCTTAAACCATTTCTCAATTTATGTTTGAGTTGTGATTGAAACAGTAAAATATTTAATATCAATTGTATATACAATTGGTATATGAACAGGATGATTAATCTAAGATTGAACCAGGAACTTATTGAAGAAATGGATAACGCTGTCAAACACAGCATTTACTCATCAAGAACTGAATTCGTAAAAGAAGCTGTTAGGACTGCTGTAAAAAAACAACAGCAGTTAAAAGCATTAAAGCTTCTGGAAGAATACTATGGAAACGGAAAAAAACAGAAAAACAGCCAAAAAGAAATTGAAAAAATAAAGGAAAAAGTATGGAACGAACTTAAAGAAGAATTATTAAGTCGTTAAAATTTCTTCAGGTTTCATAACTTCAACAATGTCTTTAACAAGAATATGGTGTTTATCTCTGCTTACAAGCACAGCTTTGTTATCACGGGCAAGTACAGCATGTAATGCATCTGCCTTAGGAATATTTTTCTGTCTGGAAATTTTTTCTGATTCATGTACCTGTTCCATACTTATGTCAACAAAAACCAGTTTACCGGACTCTTTTAAAGAGGAAAGAATTGTAGCAAATATTTTTTCCTTTTGCATAAAAAGCACATTTCTAAGTTCTTTTATAACTATTTCAGAAATTAAAACAAAAAATCTGCAATTTATGGTTTCTTTCATCAGAGAAAATGCAAATTCACCCAATGGTTTAAACTTATCTTTTCTGTCTTCCCAATAATCAAGATAAACATTAGTGTCAAGATAAATTTTCATTAATTAATTAACTTTAAATCTTATTTTTATAATATTCCTGTAAATGTCCGATATGTCTGATAATCAAATCCTTAAACCATTTCTCAATTTATGCCTTAATGACTTCTTAGTCTTATACCCATTAGGATTTTTATCAAATAGTATGTAATCAAGAAATGTATCAAAATCATGCCAATAATAATTCTGGTTCCATTTAAGCACTTTTTTTGAGTATTCATCCTTTTCCTTTCTCAGCTGTTTAATAAGTTTAAGTGTCTGTTTTTTATTTTCAGGCATCCATTTCACAGGACACAGTGTTCCGTTCATATGCATAAGCTGTTCTTCCTTGTCTGTTGAAAAAGGATAAGTTCTGCAAACAAGAGGCTTTGACTTGTTAACTCCGCACATGCCTGCATTTTTCATAAAAAAATAGCAGGAAAGTTCATACTTATTGTGCTTTAAACCCAAAACCTTCCATTCGCTTGAAACACAAACTTTTGGATAAAATCCCTGTCTTTCAGCTGATGGTGAATGAAGTTCAAGAAATCTTTTTGGATGGAGTTTTGTTTCCTTCATCATTCTCTTGACATCATTATCAGTTACAAACACAGAATAAAACATACAGCAGTGTCCTGTACACCCCTCGACACAATGCTTAACCATATACAAGACTAGGTGCACCTAACTTTTATAATTTGTCAATGTGTTATAAACCTCAATGAAAAGCGTATTTAATAAAGAAGGTTTATTTGAAATAAAAGCTCCTGAGGGAAAAATAAGCTCTAAATTACCAGGCTTTTACAACCCAAGAAAAACCTTTGACAGAGACTTATGCATAGATATATTATCAATTTTAAAACCAAAAAAATGCTTGGATTTGCTTTCAGCAACAGGCTCAAGAGGCATAAGAATAACAGGGATTAAAGGAATTGAAGAAGTTTATATGAATGACAAAAATCCAAAAGCAGTTGAACTGATAAAAGAAAACATAAACCATAATAAAAAACTGATTAAAGCCAAAACAATTGTATCAAATGAATATGCACAGGAATTTCTCTACAAAAACAGAATTATGTTTGATTATATAGATATTGACCCATTCGGCACCCCAATTCCTTTTCTTGAATCAGCAATCACTTTCCTGAAAAACAGAGGTTATCTAGGTGTAACTGCAACAGACTCTTCAGCTCTTGTAGGCACATATCCAAAAGCATGCATGAGAAAATACCACTCTAAGGTTTACAGAACTCCTTATTACAAAGAAACAGGAATTAGGATATTAATCAACTACATTATCATGAAAGGAGCAGAGAGCGAAAAAGCACTAACGCCTGTGTTTTCCTATTCAAAAGATGATTATTTCAGGATTTATTTTAAATGTGAAACTGGTGCTGGAAAAACAGACTCCTTACTCAAGAAAACAGGTTATCTAACATACTGTCCTTCATGTCTTGAAACATACACTTCTGAAAACCCCATGAATTGTGAAAAATGCAGAACAAATTCTGCGATTGGAAGGCTGTGGCTTGGAGATTTATGGGATAAAGAACTTTTATCAAAGATTTCACTCAAACACAAGATAGTTGAAAGAATAAAGGAAGAAAGCAGAATACAAGTTCCGTATTATTATGAAATCCCTGTTCTAATAAAAAATAAAAAAGCAAAGCAGATGAAATTTGAAGAACAAATCCGACTCTTGAGAGAGAAGGGTTTCAAAGCATCAAGAACTCATTTTTCTGAGCAGGCATTAAGAACAAATGCGAAGATTAAGGATTTTAAATAAAAATCAGATTTACCTAATAATCAACACACAATTTTCTTGCGTTTTCAATAAATCTCTCAATTCGTGACATAAGCACTCCCAGGTCATAGCATCCTATTTCAAGAATCTCTTCTATTTCAGAATTTGAGCTGTCTGTAAGTTTTTGAACCTGTTCAATTAACCCAGACATCCTGCTGTTTTCTGCAATATAAAACTTAAAATCTCCATCATATGCCCTTCTCTGCTTCACATACATGCCTAAGTGGTGTTTGAAGCTGTGTTCAAGTTCATTTATATTTCCCTTCAAAGATTCCATGGGGCAATATTGGAGTTAAGCATTTAAAAACAGTTTCATTGCAAAGTTTAAAGGTTATTGAGTAAATCTTCTGCAGATTTAATAAGTTTCTTTACAGTTTTCATAAAAGAAGAAATATCATATGTCCCTTCTTTCAGAAGAGAATATAATTCTTTTTCAATGGAATTAAGTTCTTCATTTTCAATATCATTGCATACAATGCCTATAGTGTCTTCAATTAAATCATAAAGTCGTTTATTTTTGTCATTTCTGGCATAAACTCTTGGATTTCCAAGAACTTCCTTGCCTTCAATCATCTTTTTTCTCTGTTCTGTCACTACATACAGTCCAATATTTTTGGTGATTG
>JAQUSD010000039.1 GCA_028715295.1 Candidatus Nanoarchaeia archaeon | reverse complement strand
TCCTAGGTTTATTGAAATTTTTGACGCAAGAAAAGAACCAACAACACCTATGATTAAAGTTGTTCTTGAAAAAGGATATGACACCGAAGCAAAAGTGAAGAATGTAGTGGCAGAAATGATTGAAGTCAATCTTCAGGACATCACAAGTGAAATCAGTATAGAACTTTTAAATAAACAGATTAAAACAAGACTTGACAGGGATAAAATGAAAGAATTTAATCTTAAGGAAAATACTGTTCTTGATGCATTAAAAGAGTCATTAAAGGGTTGCAAAGCAAGTTTAAGAGGAGACATCCTCACTGTAAAACCTGATGATGATAGGGACATGACTGAGATATACAAGCTTAAAGTGAAATGCAGTGAAGCATATATAGCAGGTATTGAGGGAGTAAAGCATGTTTTTGTTGCTAAAAAAGGAGAAGTTTACACCATCAGGGTTGCAAGCAATAACTTCAAAGACATAATAAAAGTGAAAGGAGTTGATGCTTCAAACACACTTACAAACAATATATTTGAGATAAAAAAAGTGTTGGGTATAGAAGCTGCAAGAAATGCTATTATAACTGAAGCAAAAGAAACACTTAAAGAGCAGGGGCTTGAAGTTGATATAAGACATATCATGCTTCTTGCAGACATGATGTGTGAATCAGGAACAATAAAAGGAATAAGAAGATATGGATTAAGCGGAGATAAAAACAGCGTTCTTGCAAGAGCAAGCTTTGAAGTTGCATTAAAACATCTTTTCAATGCAGCATGCCACAATGAAGCTGATGAACTTACATCTGTTGTAGAAAATGTCATGATAAACCAAATTATACCTGTTGGAACAGGAATACCTCATATTGTAGTCAAGCAGGGTGGTAAAAAATGAATTATGTTGAACAGATTAAAGAAGCAATTAAAGACAAGAAATTAGTTGTTGGAACAAAATCAGTTATGCGAAGCCTGAAAAACAAGGAACTTAGCGACATATTCATGGCATCAAATGTAGATGAAAAGACAAAAAGTTCTATTGAAAAATATGCAACTATAAGTTCTACAAAAATAAAAATGGTTTCAGAAGACAGCGTAAGCCTTGGCACAATATGCAAGAAGCCTTTTTCTATTGTTGTTTGTGGGCTAAAGGTGAAAAAGTGAAAATAAAACTTAACACAGACACAATAAGGTATATTGGGTTGTTTGAAACAATGACTAAGGCGTTTGTAAAAGACTGCATACCTGGTGATGAAAAGATTGTGTTTGTAGTTAAGGAGAATAACGCAAAAAAAGCCATTGGCAAAAAAGGCGCAAATGTAAGATATCTCCAGAACGCTCTTAATAAAAGAATAGAAATAATTGAATACTCAGAGGATCCGCTTAAGTTCATAAGAAACATTTTCCGTCCTGCAAAGATGAAAGAAATGTATTTAAGTGAAAAAAGCAATGGGAGTAAAGTTATTCATATAACCCCCTCTACTGACAAAGGACTTGTCAAATCAAAGCTTAAAACAGCCAAATATTTCATAAATAAGTATTATGATATTGAGGAAATAACTCTCCACTGAAAATAATAACATTTTTAAAATATAATGTATAATGAGAGATAACATCAAATAAAAAAGTGATAATAAATGAGTAAAAAAACAAAAGGATTGTTCGCAGGAAGACAGGTAGTTAACAGAAGAAGCAAGTTTAAGTTTAGCCAGAAAGGAAAAAGAGAAAAACAATTTGATATTTACAAGAAATTTGACCCTCTTGAAGGAGCACCTATGGCAAGAGCCATGGTTCTTGAAAAAATAGCTGTTCCATGCAAGCAGCCTCACTCAGCACTTCGTAAATGTGTAAAAGTCCAGATTATTAAAAACGGAAAAGTAGTAATTGCATTTGCACCTGGAAATAATGCTATAAAATACATTGATGAACACAATGAGGTAATTATTGCAAGGATTGGGGGGCCTAAAAGAGGAGCTAAAGGAGACATCCCCGGAGTAAAATTCAAAGTCACAAAAGTAAATAACATATCTCTTAACCAGCTTGTAAAAGGCAAGAAAGAGAAACCAACAGGAAGATAAACAATGGAAGAAGTAAAAATATTCGGAGAATGGACAGTTCAGGGTGTTATTGTTTCAGACACAGGTTTAAAGAAATACATAAATCTTGAACCTGTGCATGTCCCAAGAAGTGGAGGAAGGCATGAAGCTAAAAAATTCTGGAAAAGCAGGCTCAGTATTGTTGAAAGACTTATGAACAAGCTTATGACTCCAGGACATAAGGGTAAAAAACATATGTGGACATCAAAGGTATGCACTGGAAAATCAGCAACATGCTACAAAATAATCAAAGAAACCTTCTCATATATAAATAAGAAAACAGGACAAAATCCCATTCAGATTCTTGTAAAAGCAATTGAACATTCTGCTCCAAGAGAAGAGGTTACTGTTATTGAATATGGAGGCATAAGACATCCTAAATCAGTTGATGTAGCTCCTCAGAGAAGAGTGGACTTGGCTCTAAGATGGCTCACTCAGGGTGCTTATGGAAAAACAGTAAGAAACAAAAAACCAATAGGACAAATACTTGGTGATGAAATTATACTTGCAGCAAACAATGAAAAATGCTTCTCAATACAGAAGAAAGTAGAATCAGAAAGACAGGCTGCTGCTTCAAGGTAAGGTATAATAATCTAAGTTTCTATTAAATTAATATGGATTTAGAAAATTCTATACAGAAAGAATTTGAGTATTATATATCTACAAAACAGATTTTACTTGCAAGAAAGTTTTATGAAAAACAAAAAACAAAACCTAAAATTACAGAGAATATAAAAAAAACAATACAAGGGGCATACATTGAATTGCTTAACAGAGACAGACGGGAGGAAGCCTACCAGCTTTATGAACTGACAAAAATCAGGCCTGACTTAAACAATAATAAGATAACTTATGTAGTAAAAAATTTAAAAAACACAGTTGAAAACAAGGAAAAATCAAAACAAAAAAGTGAATATGAATTAAGTTATATGAAAAAAATCCTCAAGATTGTATAACATCAAATGTTGTAAGGTGTTTAAATTTACACATTTATGAAGCCGAAAATGCATTTATAGTTTTCAATGGCATACTAAAAAATTGCATAGAACTTATTAAAAAAAGCAGTTGAATAAAAACAAATAAATAACCACTTCTTGTATTATTCTAAATATGAAAGCTATTGAGGCAAATGTTGAATATAAAGGAAAATCCCCAAAAGAAATAGAAAAAACGGAAAAGCAGAAAAAAGAAGAACAAA
>JAQUSD010000004.1 GCA_028715295.1 Candidatus Nanoarchaeia archaeon | reverse complement strand
TTAATCTTCATTTCAGGACAATAACAGCTGATTTAACAAAAATAGCATTAGAAACTATAAAAGCGCCTATAACAAACACTGCAATGGTTGTCGCATTCTCAGGAGCAACAAACCTGATAAAAATAAATGAAGTAGCAGAAGCAATAAAATACAAATTTGGGGATGTAACAGAACTTGCTGAAAAAAACATAAAAGCAGCTGAAAAATCATATGAAGAAGTAAGAAAAAGAATACTGGTTGGTGCTAAAAAATGAAACATAATAAAGGGGCTGTAATTACTGAACCTGGAAATTCGGCAGAAAAACCTACTGGTGGTTGGAGGGATAAGCGTCCTGTTGTTAATACTGGTTTATGCAATATGTGCGGTAAATGCTGGATGTTCTGTCCGGACAATGCTATTAAAAAAGAACCTAAATCAGGCAAGTTCTATATTGATTACAACTATTGCAAGGGATGCGGGATATGTGCAGAAGAATGTCCATTTAGTGCAATAAAAATGGAGGATGAAACAAAATGAGTGAAGAAAAAAAATATTGTGAAAAAAAATATTGTGATGTTGAAAAGGTAATGGAATGTTCTTGTGCAATAGCTGAAGCAGTAAAGTTATGCAAGCCAGATGTTATAAGTATGTACCCAATAACCCCGCAAACACATATAATTGAACATTTAGCAGAACTGCATGATTCAGGAAAGCTTGATTCTGAACTTATTGCAGTTGAATCGGAACATTCTGCAATATCTGCTGTTCTTGGAGCATCCTGTTATGGAGCAAGAACATTTACATCAACTGCAGCTCAGGGGCTTGCCTTAATGCATGAAATACTTTACATAGTTTCTTCAATGAGAATGCCATGTGTTATGGCTGTGGCAAACCGCGCACTAAGCGGACCAATTAATATATGGTGTGACCATTCAGACTCGATGGGTGCAAGAGATTCAGGCTGGATACAGCTATACTGTGAATCTTCTCAAGAAGCAATTGACACAACAATACAGGCTTACAAAATAGCAGAAAACAAAAATGTTGAACTTCCAGTAATGGTTTGTGTAGACGGGTTTTCACTTTCACATGTAAGTGAGGTTGTAAAGTTTCCTTACCAGTTAAAAGTTGATAAGTTTCTTCCCAAATGGAACCCAGAAATAAAACTTGATCCTAAAAAACCGGTTACAATGGGCCCAATTGCATATCCTGATTCTTATATGAACTTTAAGAAACAGCAGGCCGATGCAATGGAAAATGCACTGAAAGTTATTAAAGAAGTTAACAGTGAATATTCAAAAACAATTCTAAAGCAGAATGGAAATGGGTTAATTGAAACATACAGAACATCTGATGCTGAAGTTTTATTAATTGGTGTGGGGAGTATGATAGGAACTATGAGGGTTGCTGTTGACGAACTTAGGAAAAAAGGAATAAAAGCAGGAATTTTAAAGATAAAGTGTTTCCGTCCATTTCCAAAAGAAGAAATAATTAAAGCTGTGAAAAATCCAAAGAAAATAATTGTTTTTGACAGGGCTTGTTCTCTAGGCAACATGGGGGTTCTTGGTTTAGAAATAAAATCTCTTTTAAACAGCAAAAAAGAATTCAAAAATTGCATCATAGGACTTGGAGGAAGGGATGTAAGAAAAATTGATATAATAAATGTAGTTAAATCAAAAAGCAGTGATGAAATTGTGTGGGTGAACTTAAATGGTTAAACTTTACCTTGTTTCAGTTGCATTTGTAGCAATTGCGCTTGCATTAGTTTATACTACAAGCGTTGTGATTAGGGAAAACACTGCATTAGGACCAATAATGTTTGGTTTAATTTATTTAGCCTCATTTGTATATTTCATATATGCAATATCAAGAATAAAGAAGGTGAAAGCATGATTTATGGTATGCCTGAAGAAGAATATATTGCTCCAGGACACGGGGCGTGCGCTGGGTGTCCTTTGCCAATAATAACAAGAATAATCACAAAAGCTTCAGGAGAGGACACAATAATAGTGAATGCAACAAGCTGTCTTGAAGTAGTAACATCTCCTTACCCACATACTTCATGGAAACTCCCGTGGGTACACACTGCTTTTGAAAATTCAGCTGCTGTTGCAAGTGGTATAGAGGCTGCTGTTAAAAAATCAGGGAAGAAAACAAATATTCTTGTTTTTGCAGGAGACGGCGGAACATTTGATATTGGTTTGCAGGCATTAAGTGGTATGCTTGAACGCGGACATAGAATCTGTTTTGTCTGCTTTGACAATGAAGCATATATGAATACTGGAGTCCAGAGAAGTGGAGCAACACCTTTGCATGCATGGACAACTACAACGCCTCTTGGAAAAAAAGAAAGAAAAAAACCTGTTGCTGAAATAATTGCAAGCCATCATATCCCTTATGTTGCATCAGCAAATCCTGCCTACCACAAGGATCTATATGATAAAGTTAAAAAAGCATTAAGTTTTGACGGCCCATCATTTATACATGTTTATTCTCCGTGTGTTCCCGGGTGGAAATATGAAAGCAGAAAAACAATACATATATGCAGGCTCGCAGTTGAAACAGGAGCATGGATGCTTTATGAAATTGAAAACGGCTTTGTTAAGATAAACAGAACCCCTGAAAAAAGAATTCCTGTTGAAGAATACCTTAAAACACAGAAAAGATTCAGCCATTTAAGCAAAAAAGATATTGAAGATATTGAAAACGACATAGAAGACAGCTGGCAGAGAATGAAAAATCTTGAAAAGGCAAAAGCTAGGATTTAAATAATTTTATAATGAATTTTATCTCTTATGAAAGAACTTTTAAAGAAATTATGTGATGCTCACGGAGCTTCAGGGTATGAAGACAATGTTGCTGAAATAATAAAAAATGAACTATCAAAATATTCTGATGAAGTTGTAAAAGACAGGCTTGGGAATGTAATTGCAAAAAAAGGGAGCGGAAATCCAGTGATTATGATTGCTGCCCATATGGATGAAATAGGTTTTGTTGTAAAACACATTGATAAAAAAGGGTATATTTGGTTTATAACTATTGGCGGATTTTATGAGCCTGCTATTTTTGGAACAAGAATTGTTATACACACTGAAAAAGGGAATGTTATTGGTGTTGTGGGTTCAAGGCCTCCGCATTTAATGGAGGAAGAAGAAAGAAAGCGTCCCATAAAGAAAAAAGAACTTTACATTGATGTTGGTGCAAAAAACAAAGAAGATGCTGAAGCTCTTGGGATAAAAATAGGAGATTCAATAACTTTTGATCAGGAAATGAAGTTTCTTCCAAATGGTTTTGTCACTGGAAAAGCTATTGATGACAGAGCAGGGTGTGTTGCACTTATTGAACTAATGAAACATCTTGATGAATTTAAAGGCACGGTCTATGCTGTTGCAACTGTGCAGGAAGAAGTTGGATTAAAAGGAGCAAAAGTTTCTGCTTTTAAAATAAAACCTGAAGTTGGAATTGTTCTTGACACAGGGCTTGCTGGAGGGTGTCCTGGGATTAAAGAACAGGAAACAGATGCTAAGTCTGGCAAAGGGCCTGTTATAACATATATTGAAGCTGGAGGAAGAGGTTTAATTGCTGACCCATTGCTTAACAAATGGCTGATTAAAGTTGCAGAAGAAAACAATATCCCTGTACAACTCGAAGTGATGGACAGCGGTATGACAGACGGAGCAATAATGAACATAACCGGAGAAGGCATACCAACAACATCAATAAGTATACCCTCTAAAAATATACATTCGCCTGTTGAGATATGCAATATAAGAGATATTGAAAATGCAGTAAAATTGGTTGTATATGCAATAAAAAAGGGTGTTCCGTTTTAACAACATTTATAAATAAAGCACTTCTCATCAAACAGCTATGGATTTAGAAGAATTCACTGAAAAAGGTTATGGGATTTCAGAAGTCCACGGACATAAGGGGGACATTTTAATGAATGTCACTGAAGAGTTTATAGAAGGACTTGTTAAAAGGTTCCACAAAGTATACCCTGAAACAGAGATAAGGAAAAAATTAGAGGTTGAAAGGATTATTGTTCCTTCTCAAAATGGAAAAAGAATAGTTTTTGCTTCAGAATGGAACAAACAATGCCACTTAAGTTCTCTTTTTTTAGATGGGGATTTTTATCTTGCTCTTGATGGACATACTGATTTTTTAAGCGGATGCAACGGAAGGGGTATGTTTGGGATTTATGATTGTGCAAATTACAGAAGATTCATTGCTGAAAAATGGCTAAAAAACAATAAAAAACTGATTTTACTTACAACAGCAACAGAATCTGAATTTGAAAACCATACTAAAGAACTTAAATGTCTTACTGAAGGCATAGCTTACATTCGGATTTTCCGTTCTTCAACTCCAAACCTTGATGAACTTATAAAAGGCAAAAAAGGCGTTGTATGTCTGGACTATGACATTATGTGTCCTGAAGACGTTAAAAGATTCAGGCTCGATACAACATTCAATAAGTTGGGGGGCATTGGATTTAATGATTTAAGCAGAATAATGAAAGACATTCTTGAAAAAGCGGATGTTCTGACCTTATTTGTGACAATCCCTTATATTTCAAGAAATTTTCTGGAGGAATTGCTATGAGGCTTGAAGAGTACTGTATGGAGAAGGGATATGGGATTTCTGAAATAGACTTGAAAAGAAAGGACCATAAGATAATAGGATGTCCAACAATAATATCAAAAAAAGACATCAAAAATGTTTTAAAAAAACAAAATAAAACACTAAATGGAGTTATTGAGGAGAAGGTTATTCTTGAAAATGGAGATAAAAAAATAGTTTTTGCAAAAGACTGGAATGAGCAGTGTCATGGAAGTGCATTGTTTCTTGAAGGGGATTTTTATTTTGGGATTGACGGACATCTTGATTTTGCAGAAGATTTCATATGGACTAGAAAACCTGAATATTACTGCGGGGACTACAGGGAATTCATAATGGAAGAATTTGCCGGAGATAAAAAAAAGCTTTTTTTTATGTTAGACACTGAACACTGCCATAACAACAAAGAGTTCTGCTTTGAGCAGTTCAAGCCACATAAAAAAGAAGACATGATTTATTTTGATTATGTTGTTTTTAAGGAAAAGTGGGAGGATAATAAACTTGCTTTTGACAACATAAAAAAAATATTGAAGGACAAAGAAGGCAATAAAAAATCCGGAGTTTTATGCATTGACCACGACATATTATGCCCATATGACATCCATTCAAACAACTTAGACAGGAGATATATGAAAAAGTGGGGTATTGAGTTTAATGTATTGAAATCACTTGTTAAGGGGATTATGGAAAATTCAGAAATATTAACTTTGTACATTGATGTGCCTTTCTACAGAAAAGACTTTCTTGAGAAAATTCTGGAATAAAAACATATTTAAACCATTCAAAAATTACTTTTATTGGACTCGTAGTCTAACCTGGATTAGGACAGCAGCCCCCTAAGCTGCTCATCGGGGTTCAAATCCCCGCGGGTCCATTATTTAATAAAAACCTGAAAGCTTCTGCCCCTTATCCCGCCACGGATTTCATTAACATTAACCATATTGATAGAAGACAGTTTTTCAAGATATCTCCTTAAACTTCTTTCTGAAAGACTACCCCCTCGCTCAACATAAAGTCCGTAAAGTTCGCTTGTTGTAAGTCCCTGATTTTCACCAACAATATTTAAAATTGTTTTTTCCTCCTTGTTCAAACCAACAGAAGAAGTCTTGTTTTTGAAAGTTCCAATTCTCTTAACTGCTTCGCTTACATAATCAGCACTTATTTTATCACTGTTATTATAATCAGCTATTTTACCAGATTCAGAAAGAAGGAAAAGCCCCAGTCTAATGTCGTTATACTTAAAAGTTTCCTCAACAATCAAGTCAAATGCTTCTTCAGGCATAACTCCTGACATAAAAGCTGCTCTTTTTCTTTCAGCAAGTATCTCATTAATCTGCTCAATAGTGTAAGGTTTAAATTCCATATAATAAGGCGTTAATCTAGATGATATTCTTGCATCAACAGCCTGCATATATGTTTGGTCATTTGTTATTATTATTGTACAGACTTTATCAAAATTAGTAAGGACATTATACAAAAACATCTGGTCTTTTGCCTTATCAACCTCATCAAAAACAAAAACAGCTCCTTTTTTTGCAGTTATTCTTTCTTTTATTCTTTCAGCTATAAATTCAGAACTTCTTCCTGAAACAAAAGGCATTTTCATCTGCCTCGCAATTTCAGTGTAGATTGCATTTGTTGTCCTATAGCTCCATAAATCAACATATGTAGAATATATGTCTGATGTAAATTCACCTAAATCCTCAAGAACTTTTTTAACACAAACTGTTTTTCCAACACCAGGCTGTCCATAAATATACATGTTTCTTGGAAGTCTGTCAAAAATAAGGGGTTTTAGTGAACCTACTATTTCTTTTTGTTCATTTTCCCTAAAAAGAACCTGGCTAGGCATATATGTATAATCAAGAACGCCTTCATTCCTAAAAACACTTTTTTCCCAAACTATCTGGTCAAATATACCCATATTATAAGTGAGCAGGTTCACATTTATTAATTTTAGGACATGGGGTTGGCTGATGATTTACGGACAGGCATGACAAACACATGGAATGCTTTTTACAGCACTTGTAATGTATAGTATTGGGTGATAAAAATGTTGAAGAAAAAAATCAAAATTGAGGGGGAGTCTGTTTACCAAATCTATACTATGTTTAAAAAACTAAGAGGTGCAGGATTTAATCCGCACATGGAATCGTTCTGCGGTTCACAGTGGGTGATCATAACTTAAGGCTCTTTCTCTCATTCTGCCTCCGGCCCTGTTTTTTTCTTTTTTTAAATTAAAAATAAAAAACAAGGATTTAGAAGAAAGCCAAAATCATTTCTTTTTTGTTGTTTTTTTCTTTGCTTTGGTTTTTTTGGCTGTTTTCTTTTTAACAGCTGGCTTTTTTTTAGCTGTTTTTTCAATTCCGCAACATCCGCATGACATTGTAGTAAACTAAAATCATTTTTTAGTTATAAATCTATGTTCATTAAACTAAAAAACAAAAAACTTTAAAAAGCGCAATAAATCCTTCTAAAATGGACCTGTAGTTTAATCTGGATAGAACAGGTGGCTTCGGACCATCTAATCGGGGTTCAAATCCCTGCAGGTCCTTTTTTTAGACACCAATGGGCTGGTAGTGTAATGGCAACACATCCGCTTCGCATGCGGGAGAGTCCGGGTTCAACTCCCGGCCAGTCCATTACCACAACACTTATAAAGCGCCTAAAAGTTGAAATTGAAATGGAAAAAGACTATAATAATATAAGTCTACTTGAAAAAGCAAGAGAAATATTTGGAAGAAAATTGTCTAATGAAACCTCAAAAGAGTTATTTAAGGAGGGATTTAACAGATGGTGGACTGCAAG
Organism: Candidatus Nanoarchaeia archaeon; assembly: GCA_028715295.1. Lineage (GTDB taxonomy): Archaea > Nanobdellota > Nanobdellia > JAQUSD01 > JAQUSD01 > JAQUSD01. Next base: position 41,455 of record JAQUSD010000004.1, on the reverse strand, counting down.
CCACAATCAAAATACAGGCGAAGTTGTTCTTTTCAGGTATATGACTCTGGATGAAAGACAGATAAAAGAGATAATAAATGGAAAAGATTTGCTTCCTCATGGCGCGATTGTGCAGGGTAGTTTAGAAGGAGTTATAAAAAAAATAGAATCAAAAGCAACATGGAAAGCAGAACGTATGGATGATGTCCTCAAAGCTTTCAGAAAGTGTGAAAAAGGGGAAAACATTTCTGAATTTATCTGCAGACATGCTGAATTTAGCGGGGGAGGCAATGAATACGATTTAGCACAATATTTAACCACTTTTAACATTAGAAACGGTAAATTAGGGTGGTCATTTTTTAAAGCAAGACAATACCAGATTACTGTTAATCTTGACAAAAATAAGGTGTTTAGAACAGGAAATATTGACGGTGAAGGGGAATTAATTGGTGTTTTTGATAATGAGCTTGAGTGGACTTATTTAGGAATTATACCTAACAAAAGCATAACTGAAATTTATGATATACCTAATAAAAAAACAATAATGTTGAGGTGATAATAATATGGATTTGCTAAAACCACTAAAAGAAAAGTATCCTGAAGTATACACTCTTTTGAACATAGCTCTGCGTCCAGAAAGAGGATTGTACTCATTGAATGATGCTTACGAAAGGATAGAGAGATTCCTTCCAATAAATCTAAGCTATGAAGAACTTGACAAACTTAAATTAACAATACGTTCTTTATTTACTAACCTCTTGTCAGATATAAAATTTGAGGAAAATCTGCCTTCTTACAGAGTAGTAGATATACTCAACAATCCTGACACAGCAAAAAAACAGAGGGCATACCATAATTACTCATTGGAAAAAAAACTTGCTTTTGAAGAACTAATATCAGCTATTTTAAGGCAACATAAAATATGTCCTTTCAAGTTTAAAACAATAGAAGAATTTATCACAAAATCTAGACTGAGTCCTTGAACGCCTTATGAAGTTTGCTTACTATTCTTTCGTTCACATACCCTTTGTGAGGTCTTAACGCTCCTGAAAATGTCTTTGGTATGTGAAGTAGTTCATGGATTATCACTTTTTCTTTTTCTTCTTCAGAAAGATTATTATACCTTTCAGAGCAAAATTCAATCACATAATGAGGTTCTATTGTAAGTGCTTCCTGCCATATTCTTGGAAGTTCCCAGCATCTTGCAATTGCATTTGAAGTGCTTCCTTCGCTCTTGAAAACAACAACATTATCAGGTTTTATATACCCCATGCCTAATTTATCTATTATGTTTTTCATTTGTACTTTTATTTCAGGAGCTGGAAAAAACCTAAGCATAACGTATTTAAATAAGTGAACAAATATTAAACTTCTGTAAGGCCCCATAGTTCAGCTTGGATAGAATACGACCTTGCGGAGGTTGAGACCAGGGTTCAAATCCCTGTGGGGCCATATCATATATTAGTAAAATTTTTATATGCAGGTAATGAGTAATTAACTGATGAACAAAGAACCTGTTAGTAGAGAAGGGGAACTGATTAACCTGTTTCTCAGAAAAAAACCAGTGATGATGATGGTTAAGCTTAATTCCCAGAAAGAGATGTATGCGTCAGTTCTTGCAAAGCAGGTTGACTGCACATACTCACACACAGTCAGAGTTATACAGGACTTAAAAAGTATGAAGCTTGTTAATTTCACTGAAAAAGGAAGAATTAAGCTAATTGGTTTAACAAAAAAAGGAAAAGACATTGCAGAAGCCTTCCAAACATTACTTAAAACATTTGAAACTGATTAAAATTCTTCAATTTTGGAAGCATATTCCTTTATTCTTTCAAGAGCAGGCTTTATTAAAAACTCATGGATGTGTCTGTCTACCATTTCTTCAAAACTCATCCATTCACATGTTCTGTAGCCTATACCGTATTTTTCAATAAATTTCATGTCTTTAAGTCTTTTAAGGTGTCTCCTTATGTTTGAAGGTGCCATACCGATCTTATCAACTGAATGGTTGGCCATATTCTTGTAAATAACATCAGGAGTAAGAATAACTTTCTGCTTTTTTGCTGCATTGAATAAAAGCATTAAATCCACAATAATATCCCTGCTGTCCCCTGGCTGAAGTAACCCCAATGAAATGCAGAATTTCCTCATTAACTGCCTTGGTTCATTAACATAAGGCTTTTCAAATTTTCTTAAAGTAATTTCTGATATTGGTGTTTCTTTTGATACCGTTCTCATTAACCAAATATAGTATGTTATAAAATAAAATACTTGTGGATTTAAGGTTAAGTGACATTAATTGTGTTTTACAAGATTTTTATTCTAGGAACAGTAGGGTTTTTAAATGTAAAAATAAAAAGAAAGTGAAATGGGTTCAGGACACATACGCGAGTCTCCAGGAGCATTAAGACCCAATGGACATAATGTAAAAGAAAAAACAAAAACACCAGGACTAAATAAAATTAAAAATAATCTCGCGAAGAAACTATTAAAAGATGCTGCTTCTTAGGTATATGTATGAACACCCATGACACAGGGCTAAACGAAACTGTTAATGCATTGATAAAAAGGATATGCGAGGGTAGAGAAATTCCAACAACAAACCGCGATAATTATGTTGTGAGTTTTAATGTTATTGTTGAAAAAGCAACAGCCAACACAAAATTTTCCAGATTAGAATTGCTTGTAAATCCTGTTGAGGATGAAGAGTGTCCTGTAAGAAGAGTCATTTACCCCGCCGTAATACCTATTGAAAAACACGACTTGATAAGGGTGTATATATTTACAGGAATCATAGTAAACGAAGAAGCCTTAAGCTTCCATAGATGTTATCCTTTAAGCCAACATGTAGAGGCCAAATATATAACAAGAAAAGAGCTTAAAGAAACAGAAACAGCTTTCAAAATACAAAAGATAAAACAGGAATTAAAAAGCCTTGATATTGCAGTAGAATATATTCACTGGTGAGCAAAATGGAAAAAAGTATCAAAAAAAATATAACTGAGGAGCTAAATGAACTTAAAAAAAACATTGTGTCTGATGAAGAATTTAAGGAGAGATTAAACAAAAGAGTGGAAAGACAAAAAACTCTAAAAAAGGAAATTCTTGAAAAACATCCTAATTTAACAGAGGAAGATATTACTTTGGGCATTATCGAAGCTTATGGAGAGTTAGGATATATCCCTTCAAAAAAACCAGAAGATTATTTAGATACTATTAAAGCTGATGTAGTATTAGTTAATGGTTTTATTAAAGACGTTTATACACCTGCTGTTCCAATGTATATGGTTCCTTTTGGCAGTTCAATATCTCATAATTTTTCAGGAACATCATCAGTGCTTGAAATATTAATTGAGCCAGAAGATAAAGAAATTCCTGTTGAAAAGATTATATTTGGGGGGGTTGTTCCTGTTGAAAAAGGCGATAAAATAAAAGTGCATATAGCTAAATGTGAAGAATACCACAAAGGTTTGTTAGATCGTGTAAGTAAAACTACTTATTATAAAAAAAGAGGATGGAAGAAAGAAGAATATGCTTCCAAAATTGAAAAAATAAGAAACCATGAAGTGGTTGCTACTTACCAACGTAAATAAAACTATTTTTATATACCTAAAGCTGTTTAAATATAATTAATGGCAGATGTAGACATTTCAAAGTTAATGCTTGCAGCAACTTCAATATTTATTTCAGGTATAATAGTATTCTCTGTTGCATTCTATGGATACAGCACCTACAACCAAATGCTGGAAACAATAGGTTTAGAATCAAACCCTGAAATTGAAGCAACACTCCAGATTTTCAAGATTCTTCCAACAGCAATAACAGTCATATACATAATAATTGTTTTTGTAGTAATTTACTATTTAATTTACAGGGGTTCAAAAGGTAGCGGAAAAGCATATCCTGAGTACCCCGAGCTAGAAGGTATATTTGAAAGCTCGCAGGGAACAGGTTCGTTCGGTGAATATGGGCCCCCTCCGCAAGGGTAAGTATATGGATAATAATATAATTCTAAAAATACAAAAATAAACCATGAACAAAAAGATGCTTGCTTTGCTAATAATAACTCTTGGAGGAGTTATGGTATTTTTTTCTTATGTATTTATACTTGATGCAAAAAACAGCGCTATCAGCATAACACAGGGGAGCATCTTTACTGGAACAGATACATATGTGTATGATTTTTCACTGTTAATAATAACTGCAGGTTATGTAGGAGGCATTATAATTATTTTATACACCTGGTTCTTCAAAAAAGAAAAACCTCCTGAAGCTGTTGATGAATATGGTGAATTTAAGGTTTACCCGAAATAATAAATAAACTATTTAAAATAAGTGGATTTATTGAATAGCAATGGGAGAAGAAGAAATTAAAAGTAGGATAAAGGAAATAGAAGAAGAAATAGCAAAAACCCCCTATAACAAGGCGTCTGAACACCACATAGGAACCTTAAAAGGGAAAATAGCTAAATTAAAAGAAAAACTAGAGATACAGGCTTCAAGTAAGGCAGGTGGAGCAAAAGGGTATAATGTTAAGAAAACAGGTGATGCAACAGTGGTTCTTGTCGGGTTTCCTTCTGTTGGAAAATCAACCCTGATAAACAAAATTACAAATACAAAATCAAAAGTTGCGCATTATGCATTCACAACAACAACTTCAATTCCAGGAACAATGCAGTACAAGAATATGGACATACAAATTGTTGATTTGCCAGGTATAATTGAAGGTGCATCAGAAGGAAAGGGAAGGGGCAAGGAAATAGTTTCTGTTGCAAGGAGTTCTGACTTAATCCTGATTATGATTGAGGCTTTTGAAACGGATAAATATGACATAATTAAAAAAGAACTTTATGATTTAGGCATAAGACTTGACGGCTATAGGCCGGATATAAAAATCCAGAAAAAAAGTAAAGGAGGCATAGATATAGGTTCTACGCTCCCACTAACAAAACTGACTAAAGAAACAATTAAATCAATACTAAATGAGTATGGACATATAAATGCAAGCGTGGTAATAAGAGAAGATGTTTCTGTTGACAGATTTATAGATTTGCTTTCAAAGAATATCTATTATGTTCCTTCATTGGTTGTAATTAATAAAATGGATTTATTAAATGATACAGAGATAAGAATGTTAAAAGCAAAATATCCTGATGCTGTGTTTATATCGGCAGAGAGTGGAATAAACATTAGCGAACTTAAGGACAAAATAATTGAAAGACTTGGTTTTATCAGGATTTTTCTTAAAAAACCAAACCAAAAACCAGACATGGAAGAACCACTTATTATTAGAAAAAGCGAATCAACAGTAGGTGATGTTTGCAATAAAATACATACTTCTTTTGCAAAAAAGTTAAGGTTTGCAAAAATATGGGGGGAATCAGCAAAATTCGGAGGACAGCAGGTTGGAAAAAACCATAAATTAACTGATAAAGATATTGTTGAATTTCACTGGGTTTAATAGAAGAATAATAGAAAAATATATATATATATATATAAGTATAAACTTAAATTATGTCAAACAAAGAAGATTTACAAAAATTAAAAGATTCTGTAGAATTTTTAACTAATTTTAAGATTGTTAAAACTAGAATACTAAGCATATTTGAACAATTAAAAGAATTGGCTATCACGCTTTACAACAATAAACCTCCTGAAATATTAGCTATCCCAAATCAAACCATGCGTGGGGTCGCGCATGTAGGGATGGTAAAGGGCCCGATTGTATATGAGCTTAGATGTAGAAGTGATATTTTAGAGAATACATTAAGAAACATAAATTCAAATGATTTAGCTGTAAGGGAAGGTAAACTTTGGGTAAGGTTTTTTAACATAGAGAACACATCCATAAATCTTGATACTGATGAGAGGTTTTTTGAGTTGAATCAATGGTTTGGCATATATCGTAATATCATAAGTGGAGTTGATATCATAAAGGGTGCAAAAAGAATTAGCATATTAGGATTAACAAATAAGACAAGGGATGCGATTAAAAGATCACTTGAAAAAGAGCTAAGTGTCCTTATGATAGAATTTAATGATACATTAACGGCCATGATATCAGGACAGAAAAACCTTAAAAACTTAAAAATTAGGAAAGAAGTTATGAGAGAAAGTCCTTCACTTGAAAAAACAGAAAAAGCATTAATAGATTCGCTAAGTAAGTGATAATTGCTAAATTTATTTGTTAATTAACAAACATAGTAGAAACCCTCTTCTCTTTCGGATTTAATTATTGATTAATGAAAAGTTTTAAAAATTTAAGCCAATAGAACAATTCTCCCTAAAATGAAAAATATACTTATTGGAAAAAGCACAAATGAAAGTGTATGCCCTGAATGTAATGGAGGGCTTATTGACATCCCTCAAGGTAAAAAAGTCTGTTATTCATGCGGACTTGTTTCTGAAGAATCAAATGTTTCATTTGAACAAAGAAAAGCCTACACTCCTGAAGAAATCAGAACCCGAAGACACTATGAAGTTATGCCAAGAAGATTAAACCCAAATAGAATAAAAAGAATTAACGGAAGAACCATTGATGGGGAGGGGTGGGAAGAACAAGCAAGATATGTTTTAGCAACAAGAATTAAAACAGTAAACCCTGAAATTCCTAATTTTATTTTTGAAACTGCAATGTATATCTTCAAGAATGTGGCTCAGAAAAACAAGCTAAATGCAGGCAAGAGCATAAAAGATGTTGCAGACGCCTGTTCTTCAATTGCATACAGGATATTTAAAATGCCTGAACCAACAGGTAATGTAGAGTATGACAAAAAAAACAAATATAGGGCAATAAGTTCAATTATCAGGCATTCTGATTTTAAAGAATACTTAAAAAAGAACAAAATCAAGATTTATTCAACAGAAGAACGAATGATTGATGAAGGAAGAAGTTTTATTGAAAATGTATTAAAAGAAAACCCAAATATAACAAATTACATACCTTATGGAGAACTCACAGACTCAGTTGATTCTATTCTTAAGTATATAGCTGATAATAATTTGTTGCAGGGCAGTAGCCCCAGAGGTATTTATGCAGCAGTAGCTTATTTAATAATAAATAAGAGAAAAAAAGAAATTGGTGAAGAAATTAAAGAAGAGAAAAAAAATCTTGAAAATAGAATGCACCTAACCCTTACAAAAACAGAAGAAAATCTGCTTTTAGACAAACTTAATCAGGTTAAACATGAACTTAGCAAAATAAACAATTCCCTTAATATTACACAGGATTATTTTGCTAAAAAAGCTGAAAAAACAACAGTAACAATAAGGAATGCTGTTCATAAGTTATATAATGTGCTTGGAGAAAGCGGACTCGAGAACATTCTCCAGTATGATAAGTGATATATCGGAAACAACATATCTCACTTTCTGTGTGATTATATGTCAAGAGCGATATATATCACTTAATTAATACTTAAATGACATATATTTAACAACATATATCAAATAAAATATATATAATGTGATATATTACCTAATATATATTTTAGAACAAATAAATATTATAATCAATGATTAAAATATTTAATCAAAATCCTGCTTATCATTACGAACTGTAAACCCGCTTCTCTCCAAAAATAGGTCATACCAGTATGATAAATCCCTTAACATGCTTGAAAACTTTGCGGAAAGCCTTATAGGAGCTCTTTTAGTGGTTCTATCAAGAATCCCTGCTCTTAAAAGTGCCTTATAAACGTTCCAAGTACTGCTTTTTGGAGTGCCTAAAAGTCCGCATAATTGAGTAAAATCAAGGGTATACTCCTCATTCGCATCCTTAGTTTTAAGCCTTAATTCAACTATTTTGTCAATCATGTTCTTTGCAAGAAGCCTGGATTCAGGTGTCTTAAACAAAAGCCCTAATAAAGAATCAATTGTAAATGCCCTGTCCCTATATAATTCCCTGAATCTATTATAATCAATCTGCATAAAGCAATAAAGAAGGTTATTTTTTCTGTGCTTCCAATATTCCTTCCAGTTTATGTCTCCAAAAGCTGTTTCACCCATACCTATTTTTAGTCATTTTAGGTTTATATTCTTTTTCACAATGTTGCGAATTAACTTTAAATTAATCCATGAAGTAAGTTCACAACATAGTGTATATTTCTACTATAGTGGGGTACAAGCTGGCTTTTTAACCAAGGTTATTATTTTAAGTGAATTTTATCTACAATGTTGTGAACTATACAAATTAACCTTATTTTAGAGCCATTAAATAGGCATAAAAGTGCCGTGGAGTATAGCTTCCACGTTGATTTTTACCTACTTAGAGTGACTCTTATGTTTAAATGTTTTAAGTTTTGCCTAAATGTTTTAATCTAACATATGTATATAACTTTTAAGCAATGATTAAAAGTTTTAATCAGACTTATACACAAAAAATATTTTTTTACCACTGGGTTTTTTATCAAGAATCCCAGAAGCATATAATTTATTAAGTCTTAAACTTGCGGTCGAACGAGTAATCCCCAATTCTTTAGAAATTTCATTTGCAGTCTTCTTTCCATTTTCCATAAGAATCTTAATTACCTGTTCATCCTTTATTGTAATATCTTCAATTTCCTTTATTGCATCATCAAGTTTTCTTGAACTTATACCTTTCTGGGAAAGTGAGTGTTTGGTATCTTTAAGAATACCCAAGATGTCATCAAGCTTTCCAAGATTGGTAAGCTTTCCATCCATGCTCTTAAGCACTTCTGTCAGGGTATCCAACAGGGTTGCGTTTATAACGCGAACCTGTGAAAGGGGGTGTTGTTTTACGAGTGTGACTTGTTTTTCCCATTCAGAAACCATATCTGAATAGTTTTCCTGGCCAATTTGAGGCATATTTTGGTCAAAGTGTTGGATTTCCTGTTGGGTTTGTTGATTATTTTGTGAGTGTAATTGTTGAACTGTTGGGAATGTTTGTGTTTGTGTTAATATCTGTTGGTTTATCTGTTGATTTTGTGTTGATTTTGTTGTTTTTTTTACTGATTTGGTTTTCTTTAATTTAGCCATTTTTTTGGCTTTTTTAGGGGTGTTTTTTGCCTTTTTTTGATGCTTATTATTTTCTTCTTCAGATGAAACCAGCTCCTTCAACTTATTCAACATTCCCATTTTAGTTCAACATAAGCCCATTGCTGAAGTGTTGAACACATATCCAACACATTCAACATATATATTTCCTATTAGGAAACTTATAAAGATTTCTGTATAAAAGCACAACATATTCAACACTTGTTAAACACATCCAACATCAAACATAACAACACTTTAAACTATTCTCCAACATATACTTCACAGGATATATATCACTTAATACATATCAAGTGAGACATATTTTTATATCACTAACTATATAACATCAAAAGTATATATTAGAGTATATTATAATGTATAATATATATTGCAGTATATATTATTTAGTTTTTGGGTTTTTAAAAAAAGTGAGCGAAAATATACCTGTTAAATTAATAAACTAAAGTGAGAACAAACCAATAAATATATAAACAATATAACACACTTTTTAGATGTGATTTAGAACTCTATTCGCGGCTTTGAAAGAGCTTCTAAATCACCCTTTTATTTGACATTTAAAGATTTCCTGAAGATATGGGAGATTAAAGAATTGAAAATCTTTAAGTAAATTGCTGAAAAGTGAGGATAAAATTAAAATTATTTCCAGTAAATTTCAGTTCCGTCCAGCCAGTATTCTAAGTTGCACACATGAGTATTTATCCTGTGAGCATGTATAACCTTAATTGCTCCCATACTCATAACTTTACTAATCTCACCAGATTCTACTTTATCCAACAACCATGAACTATCCACTTCTCTCAAAAGCTCACCATCAGGCCATGGGTAATATATCCCTCTAACATCTTTTTGATAAATAAGCGTTGAATTTTTTAACTTGCTTGCAAGTATTGCTGCAACATCATCACTACCATTTCTCACAAGACTAAGAGTTCCATCATAATTTATTAATCCAAACCCAGCAACAAGTGCTGGTAAGTTGTCAGCCATGAGATGTTCAAGATTAGCTTCAACACCTTCCGGAGCGTTTATGTCTCCAATCAAGGGGAACCCATTATTCTGCTTAAAAGTGAGACATGAAACACCAACTTTTTGAAGCAAATCCCTCATATAATCAACAGCGAACCATTCTCCCTTTATCCAATCCCAAGGGTTATCTGAATTCTTAATAATACCCTCTGTATTGCCGTTATGTGCAGACAAAACAGCAACAACTTTGTGTCCTTCTTCATATAGTTTTTTTATATTTAATGCCTGGTTTAGAATATCCTCATGGGATTTCTGCTGGCTTCCCCCAATTTTAATTACAATAGTCCCATCACTAAGCCCATTTATCATCGCAAATCACCGAGAAAAACGAGCAAAGCTACAAAAATCAACACTTATACTTAGTTGAATAGCTTTGCTGCATTATATTCTTATTATCAACATATGTATTAAAAAAGTTTTCTAAAACAAAAAATAGGCATTATTTTAATTGATTTCTTCGAGAATTCTTCTTCCTGCAAGAACACCCGTTGCTGCTGAACTAACTATATTCCCTGAAACACCAGCTCCGTCTCCTGCAACATACAACCCATCAATACTTGTCTTAAGACATTCGTTTTCAATTTCATTGCAAAAGAATTTAATTTCAGGAGCATAAAGCAGAGTTGCATCAGAAGCTATGCCTGGGATTACTTTATCAAGTTTCTCAATCCCCTCAATTATGTTTGTAACAATTCTCTTGGACATTGCCATTGAGATATCCCCGGGAGTTACATCCGTAAGAGTTGGTTCAACATAACTTTTACTTAGCCTTTTAGGTGTGCTTCTTCTTGATTTTTTTAAATCTACAAATCTCTGAATAATAGGTTTTCCACCACCAATTGTTGTTGCAAGCTGTCCTATACTTGCGCCATACTTATAACCATCAGTCACAGGTTCAGTAAGAGTGACTTTTGAAAGAAGTGCAAAGTTAGTGTTTTTTGATTTTCTGTCTTTTTCAGCGTGTCCGTTAACACATACAAAATCCTTGTAATATTCCTGTGAAACAAAACCGCCTTTATTAGTGCAGAAAGTCCTTACCTGATCATCACAGCTTGAATTTATAAAAAAAGTTGGGTCATATATAACATCAGTGATTTCGTCCATGATTTCATTTGGAACTTCAACCCTAACTCCAATTTCAACACCCCTATAATTCACCAGTATCCCTAATTTCTGGCATTCCTTATACAGCCACCCCTCACCAACTCTCCCTGGACAAGCAATAACATATTTTGATTTAATATCCTGTTTATTGGTTTTGACTCCTTTAATCTGGTTATCTTCAACAATGAACTCTTTCACTTCTTCATTAAGGATAAACTCCAAACCTCCTTTTTTAAGATAATCCATCATTTCTGTGATATACTCAGGAAGTTTATCTGAACCAAGATGCTTTTGTTTAATAAGAAGCAAATCTACTCCTTCTTTAAGAGCTTTTTTTTTGATTTCAAGTGCTTTCTGCATATCTTTTGGGTAGACATCCCCATTCATGCCGAATTCATTGAATATATCTTCAGTATCTTCAATAAGCTTTTTCGCTTTTTCTCCATCTCCAAGTATTTTAACAAGGTTTGTTTTTCCAAGTTTTGGTATGAAATTCAATTTTCCATCAGAAAAAAGCCCTGCCCCACCAACGCCTGACATAATATTGCATGGATTACAGCAACCACAATGGTAATTATTCTTTAAAGGGCAGTTTCTGTCATGAGGTGCTTTTCCTTTTTCAATTATAGCAACTTTTTTGCCAAGAAGGGTATACCCTGCAAACAAGCCTGCAGGTCCTGCACCAATTATAACAACATCATAGTCCAAATACATCAACCTTAATGCTAAATGATTGATAGATTAATAAATATTTTTAATGTGCTGAAAGCAGACATACTAAATAAATCTTTTTTATCAAACCCTTTAATAATTTTTTCTTATTAAATTACCTAATCTATGATAAGCAGAGTGGCTATTTCAAAAGGAATTAACAGGCTTGATTCAGCAAACAAGGCTCTGGACTTGCTTGGAGGCATGGCAAGGTATGTAAATAAAGGAGATACTGTGTTTATCAAGCCGAATTTTATGTCTGGAATCGGCATGCTGGCCAACACACATCCTGATCTAGTCAGATTTGCAGTGCATAAATGCCTTAAATCAGGAGCAAAAAAAATCTATGTTGGGGATACTGCTATGTCCCAGATAGACGGAGAAAAAGCATTTTCATGGACAAAAATAAAAGAGTATGTTGAAAGGCATGGTGGCACAATGCTAAATCTTGAATCAAGTGTTTATAAAGAAAAAGAATTCAACGGCATACTTTCAAAAAAAATAATGCTTCCTGAAGAATTTCTTGAAAGTGATGTATACATAAACATGCCTAAAATGAAAACGCACTGTATAACAAAATTCACTGGCGGGATTAAAAACTCGCTTGGACTTCTAAGGGATAACGATAAAAGAACAAACCACTCTTTTGAAAGGTTGGATTTAAAGCTTCTTGATATAGTAAGAGCGAGAAAGCCTGATTTAGTAATTGTTGATTCCTATATTGCAATGGAAGGAGAGGGCCCCATTCTTGGAGAACCTGTAAAAACAGGATACTCAGTTGTAGGCAATGATGTTATTGCAGTTGATTCTGTGTGCTGTAAGTTAATGGGTATTGAACCTTCTGATATAAAATCAATAGTAGCTGGAGAAAAATTAGGGGATGGAACATCAAATCCAAGAGTTTCAGGAGAGAAAATAGAAAACCTGGCAAAAAGGTTTAAAATACCTTCAAAAGAGATTAAAGATGTGGGGGGCATAAAACATTATATTTCAAATGAAAACTGCGGATGTCCGTCAGTATTAAGGATATCAAATTCAGTTCTTATTTCTCTGTCAAAGATGTTTCCGTATCTTTTCAGCAATTCAGAAAAAAAGATAAATATAGTTTCAGGGAACTATAAGGGAGAAACAAGACAAGGTGACATTACAATACTTGTGGGGGATTGTGCCTGTGCAAGTTACTCAGGAAATGGAGAAAAAATAATCAAAATACAAAAACAATGCGGTGTTAAAGCAAAAGGGGAAGAAAAACCAATTGAGTGTCCTGCTACTGATTCATGGATAAGCCTTTTTCAAACAATATGTAAAGAACTTGGGGGACCTCTAGAACTTGAAATTGTAAAATCACTTATGGAGATTGCAAAACAATGAATGGGATTGAATGGTGTAAAAAAAACATAAAAGAACCATGGAAGGAATTTGCTATATCTCAAAAAATGTTTGTGAGAGACGGATTTCTTGCAGTAAAAAAGCTCAATATTCCTGTTGCAATGTCTGTAGTTGATTCAGAGCCCTATTTTGCAGTTCTAAGAAAAATACTTGAATTCTCATTTGGAGAAAATCTAAAATCAATTATGAATGTTGTGGTTGAAAATGAAAAGCCCATTGTTGTTTATTATGAACCAATGAAAAATGGCGTTATAGTTGATTTTCAGGAGTACTATCCTAAAGGTAAAAAAGAACTTGAAAAACTGATTAAAGAACTTGAACCAGGACTTATAAAACAAGTTGATGTAAGGTTTGCGGATATTCTTTACGAAAAAATCAAGGATAAAACAACCCCTGAAGAAAAATTCCTGACTTTTGGGCTTGTACTTTTATATTCCCTAAAAAAAGGATATATAAAATTAATCCCTGAATGTGGGGCAATGTCTGCTGTAAAAAAAATTGCTGATACAGTTGAAATAGAGGGTTTTGAAGAGGACAACTCGCTGATTGACATAAAAATCAGGAATTCTCCTGTTTCATACAGGGCAAAATACAAAGACGCTTTTGTTGATGTAGGAAATAAACTCCTTAAAGCTGAGATAAATCTTGAAAAAATGGCTCCTTTTATGGAAAGTCTTGCAAAATCCAAAGACTCAAATGAAGCAGTGTCTAATTTTTCAAAAATAGCAATTCAGTCATTGAAAGACGATGCATTAAAAATTTCGCCGAGTTTTGGATTATGGGATTATTTTAAGAAAAAAATAAACGGAATTGACGAAGACATATTTGAAAGATACAGATTTTTTATCTCCCAATGTGAAAAAGCAGGAATTATTATAGATAATGTAGTCTTGTTAATCGCTTTTGAAGCGGGTTATCCAAAGAAAATAATCATAAGCAAAAAAGAAAACAAAGAACCTCTTGAAATCTGGAACGAAATGTCTGATAAATATGGTTATATTGATACTTTTGGAGAGGTTAATAATGGAGAATTCAAGCTCTATGTTCCTAATTTAAGAGTGCGTGATGAAAAAATCAAAAAAACAGGTATAATATCAAAATTAAAATCAATTAAATTCTTAATAGATTTAATGCCTTATTTTACTTATAAATAAAAAAATAATTTTAAAAATAAAGAGAATTAATTACTGGGCTTTTTTAGGCTGTTCCCCTCTTGGAAATTGAGGCAGAGGTATTGGTGAAGGAAGCATAATCTTTCTTGACATTGAAATTGCTTCAATCTGTGCATTGCCCAAAGCAACTGAAAGCAAATCAGCCATAATAGCTTCATCAAGTTTTTTGTCTTTCTTCCATGCTGCTAAGGTATCCTTCATTTTTTTCTTGTCATCAATAATAACAATTTCTCCGAGTATGTTTATTTCTCCCAGGTTTTCATCTTTTGGCTTTTCAAGAGTGTATTTTGATGTGAAAAGGTAATTAAAAACCATTGCTTCATCAATTGAGCCTACATTCAAAGGCCTCATAAAAACATCCTCAATTTTCACATTATTCTGAACAGGGCCAAGCTGTATTTCCTTTCCCTCTAGTTTGTTCTTTTTAGCTGAAACTTCTGTAAAATTTGTTCCTATAATTTGCATCATTTTAATCAAAACATACAACACTAATTATTTTTTTAAAGCTTTTCTTTAATTGCTATTTTATAAAATATCCACAGATTGTTCTAGGTAAAGTTCTATACCCTCAGCAGTATAACTAATTATATCCTCAGGCGTCATTCTTAGCAAACCAGAATAGTTTCTTTTTAAGCTGTCACTGTCAACCAAAAGTCTTTTTGCTCTTGTTAT
This sequence comes from Candidatus Nanoarchaeia archaeon, assembly GCA_028715295.1. Classification (GTDB taxonomy): domain Archaea; phylum Nanobdellota; class Nanobdellia; order JAQUSD01; family JAQUSD01; genus JAQUSD01. The sequence goes on along the minus strand of JAQUSD010000004.1, from coordinate 26,384 downwards.
TTTTACAATATCTTTTCTTATTAAGCAGGGTAAAACTGCAAAATAAGGCAGATGTTCTGCAAAACATTCCAATTCAGAACATTTTTTGCCCTCAGATATTGCCTGTGCCATTTTAGAAAATGCATTAGTTCCTGAAAGCTCTGGGATTTTATCAACTATGTGTTCAAGCCAGTTTTTTTCAAAATGCAAATAATCCATTAAGAAATTTCCTGCTTTTATTTCTGAATTATCTGCTATGATAAGCAGATAAGTTAAGAAGTCATAAAATTCACTGCAGTCTATTGATTTTGTAAATCTTATGCATTTTTCGTTTTCTGGAGGTAGTTTAAATTTCATTTTTCTAACATCACTGGCGCAGTTGTAAAAAGAGCCAGCATAACCTCTCAAATCAGCTCTCAAAGCATGTCCTAATTCGCATGCAATGTCTCCTTTGAGCCCGTCAAAACTTAAATTTTCGTTAAGAAAAATTGTATGTGACTGCGGATTATAATAGCTGTATGTTGAAAATTCAACATTTGGAAAAAAAGGTTTTGAAATTCCAACTAATGATGCCAATTCACCATAAAGCTTTCTTGTTAACTCTGAAGGATTTAAATTACTGTTTTTTTGTACATTCATATTAAAAAAACTATTTTAAGTTGCTTTTAAATCTTTCTAACCACCAGCACTCGAATAATTTTTAATACTCCTGTTCAAAATCAAATAACCTACAATTCCGAACACAAATGAAGAAACAATCAAAATAAGAATCTGTGTCCAGTCTGTGATTCTTCCAAGAAGTATCTGTGCAGGATAAAAACCCGCAAGTCCAAAAGGAATTACAAAAGTTAGTAAGAATTTAAGAAAGCCACCATATATATCAATAGGGTATTCCCCAAGTCTTTTAACAGTCCAAAACAATTCGAATATCCCCCATGCTTCAAGATATTTAAAATTAAGCGACAAAATTAATGATGCAAAGAAAAACCACACCAACATGCTTGATGCTATTAAAATAGTATAAGATAAGATATTTAGAAGACTTATTACAGCACCTGATGAAATAATGCCTGTTACCACAAGAACTGCTCCTGAAGCAATATCTGCAATAAACCAAGGATTAAAACTTGTAGCAATTATCCCGGGGATAACCCCCATAGGTTTTAAAAGAGTCATATCAAACAAACCCTCATCAATCTGCCATCCAATATCCCACACTATTGAAAAAATGCTTGAGCCAGCAATACCAAATGAAAGAAGTATTGTTCCTTGAAGCAGTATAAACTCTCCAATGCTCCAACCAGGAAACCCGCTTGTCTGTGCGTATAAAACTACAGCAACTATGGGCCAAAGAAAATTAGATATAATTGATGTTAAAACATTGACAAAAAAACTTGCCCCAAATGCAGCTACTTGCGAGATTCTTAAAGCAGATATTTCTCTAAAAATCTTAACATATTTTGTAATGTTCATGTTCCAACCCCTGAAAAATTCTTTACAGCCATTTTCCAACCAAACTTCATTATAAAAAACATTGAAACAACCCAAATTGCCTGTACAAAAATAAATAAAATACACTGTTCCAAAACATAACCCCCAACAAATATCCTAATTGGAGTGTAAAGCATATGCTGAAATGGAAGAAACATCATGGTATTTTGGAAAAACAAAGGGAAAACACTTAATGAAATAATGCCTCCTGAAAAAAATGAAACTAGGGTATTCTTAAGCCACCCAAAATTATCATAATCAATAACCTTAAAAGCAATAAGCCCAAAAATCATGTTAAACAAAAAAATAAGCAAAAATGAAAGGCTAAAAGACAAAACACTCATTAAAGTAAAAACATAATCATACTGTTTAAAACCAAAAAATATGACTCCCAGTGCAATTGAAATGGGTGCAGCAACAACAAAATCAGCGGTTCTAAAACCCAATGACTTAAAAAATTGAACCAGATAGTATTGGTTAGGGCGGATTAATTCATTAGTCAATTTTCCATTCCTGATTATTCTGCCAAGTTCCATATCGCTTCGATTAGCCAATAAGTAACTGCCTATTACTGAAAGTATGCTGTAATTAACCATCTGTTCTTTAGTAAAATAACCTATTATCTCCGCATCATTATTCAAATATATTGCATTCCATATAGCAACCATTACAAAAATTGAGAGTGGTATTGCAACTATTTTTGCGATTAAAAGACTCCTGTGGGAAATAGAATGCTTAAACTCAATACCAATATAAGCCGTATATTTTTTAATTCCCATAATACTCACTTCTTTTCAGCTTCGAGATAAATTCTCTTGATTATATTCTCAACACTTTCTTCGCTTATTGTTATATCAGAAATGTAATACTTCCTGAAAAGTTCTGAAACTACTTCCTTAACCTTTCTTTTTTTCAAATCAACAAATACATCTGCACTCCAAGCATCATATCTAATAACCCTGCAATCTGATAGCTTTATCCTTCCAGGCTTTTCGTCAAATTCAACATAAATTTTTTTCTCACAAACATACTTGTTCTTAAGCTCCTGGATAGTACCTTCAAATATGTGTTCTCCTTTGTCAATAATTATTATCCTGTCACATAATTCTTCAACATCACTAATGTCATGGGTTGTCAGTATAACTGTTGTCCCTTTTTCCCTGTTTATTTTCTTGATAAACTGTCTTATCTTTTCTTTTGCAAAAATATCAAGTCCAATTGTAGGTTCATCAAGAAATAATATCTTAGGTTCATGTAAAACACTTGAAATGAATTCACACCTCATCCTCTGCCCAAGACTTAATTTAAGAACCGGTGTTTTGCTTACATCTTTAATATCAAGAAGTTTTATCATATACTTAAGATTTTTATTGAATTTATAGTCTGATATCTCATACATCTCTTTGTATAATTTATATGTGTCAACAGGGGGTAGCTCCCACCACAAAGAACTCTTCTGTCCAAAAACAACACCTATATTTTTTACATATTTTTCTCTTTCATCCCAAGGGGCATAATTAAGGCATCGGATTTCTCCTTTTTCAGGGTATAAAACACCTGTAAGCATCTTTATTACAGTACTCTTCCCAGCACCATTAGGCCCGAGATAACCAAGAATTTCACCTTTCTTTACTGAAAAAGAAATATCCTTTACTGCTTCAACAGTTTTGTATTTTCTCTTAAAAACTGATTTCAATGCGCTCTTTAACCCTGCCCCACGTTCGTATTTCTTAAAGGTTTTCTTTAAACCTCTTACTTCAATTATATTTTCCTTCTGCATAACATCTTATTAGAACTTATTTTAATTTAAATATTAGTAGTCCCGCCAGGATTCGAACCTGGGTCTCAGGGTTCAAAGCCCTGAATCCTTGACCACTAGACGACGGGACTAAGATGTTAATAATCTCTTATTCAACTCTTTAAAAGCATTTCTATGATAAGTTAGTGTTTTGGGGTTTCTATTTCAACCTGAATATGATATGCTTCAGGAACTTTTTTCTTAATCACACTTTTGACTTCATCTGTAAGCAGTTCTATTTGTCTGGTTTTTAAATTCCTGTTCACATGTATGTCAATAGCTACAAGAAGCTTTTTGATGCCTATATTCATAGTTTTTAATCCAAGAACATGCCTGACATTTTTAACTGAAAGTGCTGCTTTTTTTATTTTTTCTTCAATGGATTTAGGTGCTCTTGCCCCAATTATCAATTCATGGGTTCTTTTTAGAATGCTTAGAGCCATTATTGCAAGAAGAACTGCAATAATCATTGCCCCAATTCCGTCAAAACGCGCGTCTCCTGAAAATCCATATATTGCTAGTGAAACGAGCCCGATCACAGCAACAGCAACGCCTATGAAATCAAGAACAAATGTGGTTTTTATTTCAACCATCTGTGATTCCCTGTAAACCCTTAAAAAATTCTTTAACCTCTCTTTCTGGATAATCCTCCTAAACCCAAGAGAAAAAGAATATCCGTTTGAAACTATTGATATTGAAAGCACAATATAGGCTAAAAAAACATTTTCAATTACTTCTGGATTAAAAAATCTTACTAAACCAACATAAAAAGTGATTACTGAAGTTATTGAAAGTATTATTATACCCGCAACAAAAACCCAAAAATAAATTGATTTCCCATAACCAAAAGCGTGCTTTGCTTTATTGATTTTTTTTGAAGCATTAACTCCAATAATAAGAAAAATATCAGAAATAGCGTCTGCAAAACCCTGTATTGTTTCAGCAACCATTACAATACTCCCTGTAAGCAGGGCGACAATTAAATTTAAGGATATATCTAGCAAATCAACTAAAAAAGAAGTTTTTAAAACTTTTTCAGCACTGGGTGCTTTTTTAATCATGAACTAAAATTGAATTTTTTAAGTTATAATTTTATCTGATTGATTAAAAATTAATTTTTAGAACTGACTTTTTCCTTCCACAAGGGATTATCAATATACTCGGGGTTTAATCTTATAAACATCTCACAGTAAGAATTCTTTTTTCCAGTGTTAAGCTGTTTATCATTTCTAAAAGCGCTTCTGAATCTATTAAGTCCGAGAATTGACTCAAAATCTGTTTCCTCAAACCTGCTTTTATAAAGATTCATCAGTTCTCTTTTAGCTTCAGGATTTATCTCAACAAGTTTAAGTTCATCAGAACTTCTTCTTGACTGTATTGGGGCCCAAACCTCATATCCCCAAATCTCGGTTTTTTTACACATAACTCTTAATGCCTTTATTGTTAAATCCGTAACAATATTATGAGTTTTATGAGCATCAAAAAAATGAGGAACGTAAATTTCATCAGGCTGTTCAATAAAAAGTATATTTTCAAGTCCTGAAGAAATTTTTTCGATATTTTCAGGATTTATTTTTTCAAAACCAAGATAATTCCATGAACATCCAAGTTTTTCAGCAACGTCTTTTGATTCAAAATAACCCAGTTTAGCCATTTCATAATCAAAATATTTTCCACTTGGAGAACGCCTTCCGTCTGTAACCAATGTAACAACAACATGAGTATCTTTTGCAAGCTGGCACAAAGTCCCACCCACACCTATAACTTCATCATCTGGATGAGGCGCAACTATAACTATTTTTTTGTTCATAAGTATAAAAAGATTTAATAATTCTTATTTAAAACTTATGTTTTATGATTATTGCATCAAAAAAAGACATTGCCGGCATGAACATAGCTGAAATTCTTGAAGCAAAAGGTGTGAAAGTTCATTATATTGAAGAAAGCCAGATTTTAGCTGAAAATCTCCCAAAATCAGAATATTATGTTTTTGCATCACGACACAAAAGTGAAAGCGGGGAAACCTGTTTAACAGTACATACAACAGGAAACTTCTCTGATGAAGCAAGCCATGGAGGAAATCCAAAAGAACTGGCTTACTGCAATCCATTTATGATGAGAAGTGCTTTAAAAATTTTAAAAGAGAAAAATATCACAAATGTGCCTGTGGTTATGGAAGCAACACATCATGGTCCAACAAATTTAAAATCCCCAGTGATTTTCATAGAAGTTGGTTCAAAAGAAAAAGATTGGGAAAACAAAGAATACTGTGGGTTTGTTGCTGAAACCATAGTTGAACTTATAAATTCAAAAATTACTGAGAACGAGTCATATATTTATTTCGGAGGTTCCCACTATAACGAAGAAGCAACAAGACTTATGGTTAAAAACTATGCAATTGGACACATATGTCCGAAATATGCGTGTGATTTTGCAGATGAAGAAATAATAAAACAAATGATTGAAAAAACAAAAAACAGTTCATGCGCAATAATTGACTGGAAACTTAAATCAGAAGAAAAAAACAGGATAGTTGGAATACTTGACAAACTTAATTTTCCATGGATTAAGAAGCAGTCGATTAAAGATTAAAGTTATAAACTTAGTTATTTTTCAAATATTACTATGGGTTATGGAATAATAAAAAATGGTGTCGGGGTTTACATACCAGAAACTTTTGTTGATAATTACAAATATGTTGAAGAAGGAAATCTTGTAAAACGTCCTGAAGACAGAACTCTTCCTGAAAAAATAACTCTTGGACTGGGTATAAAAGAAAGGAGAAAGGTTCCTGCTTCTGATAATTCAACAACGCTTGCAGTAAAAGCTTCTAAAAATGCAATAGAAAGGGCGGGGATAAACCCAGAAGATATTGCATGTGTATACTTTGCAACTGAATCGCCAGTAAATGCAGTAGCGCCGCCGACAGAACTTATTGAAACTCTCGGGCTTAAAAATGAAACAAAAATGCATCTTAATATTTTTACATGCGCAGGAGGCATGCTTGCAATTGAAACAGCGTGCAATGAAATGCACAGTCCAAAATACAGAGGGAAATACATTCTTGTTGTATCTTCTGACACTGCCCAGGCATACATTGGAGATGAACTTGAAAACACGGTTGGAGATGGCGCTTGTGCTTTTTTAATAGGAGAAAATCCCGTTGCTGAACTTGTTGACAGTTTTGTATACACCTCATCTACAAAAGACTTCTGGAGAGAAAATGGTGACAAAGCCCCTTCTCACAAAGGCAAGGAAACTGTAAAAGCATACAAAAATCATGTTATTGGTTCTATCAAAGGACTTCTAAATAAAGGTTATGAAATAAACCAGTTCAGCAAAATTGGGGTGCATTCTCCTTTCCCGAAAATAATTGAATGGCTAAGAAGAGATGACAAAGAACCTAAAATTGAAAATAACCCTCTTGAAGAACTTCTGGAAGAGGATTTCAGAAGAAAAACAAAAATAGCAAGGGAAACTGGAGCAAGAACAGGAAATCCATATTCTGCAACAATAGGGATAATTTTTTCAAATATGCTTGAACAGTCAGTTAGGGAGGAAGACCTGCTTTTATGTTCATATGGTTCAGGAGCGACTGCAATAAGCATGTACTGGAGAACGCACGATGGAATTGAACTTCTTAAAAACGGAAAAACAGTGGAGAAACAGCTTGAATCAAAAAAGGAAATCTCTCCAAGTACTGCAAAACAATGGCTTGAAGAAAGAATAAAAAAACATTAGAGTTCTTTGAAAAGTCCTGAACATTTGTCCCTGTAAAAACAGTTTGCACATTTTTCAGTATAAAGTATTTTTGGTATCTGTCCTTCAAGCATTTTTGCATGCGAACTTCTGAGTTCATTTACTTTTTGGATAAACTTTTTTTCATGATGTTCCTCATAAGGGAAGATTTCATCAATTGTCTGGTATGCAAAGGCAGTATGCAGTGTAAAAGGCTTGTATTTTTCAAATTCTTCATTTTTATTAGATAGGTAAGCATATCCCCAAAGCTGATAAAGGTATGATTGATTAAATCTTGGTTTTTTATCAACAACTAAAAACATTCTCTTATCAAAAGGCTTGTTTAATGCAGAGCCCTTTAATATAATCTGGTCCGCCCTCCCGGTTAAATTAAGTTCCTTATCATGCATTTTCTGTTCCTGAAACAAGTATATGTATGGTTTTCCATCTTCAGGTTCAGGAAGGGAATCATGTATTTCCTTTTGTTCTTTTTCAAACTTTTCATGAGCTAGTGTGCCTTTATTCATTCTTTTTATTAATTCAAGAGGGATGTATTTCTTGATTTTTTGGAAATAATACATAACAGGACACATGTCAAAAACAGGAACATCTGAAATTCTTATAGCCATATTCATAAGAATTAGAATTATAAGGTTAAAATTAATAAACTTAGAGGAGGTTAGTGTCAAAAATGTCCGATAAAAAAATTTACAAAAAGTTATTTAACTGTGTAATTTTCCTGAATAATAATGGAATTAAAAGACGCTTTGATTATGAAAGAAAAACTTTATGAGAGTCTTAAAAAATTATATCCTGTACAGCTAAACAGGATTGCAAAAAAATATCCTGATTTTCCTGAAATTGACAAAATAGAAGACTTAAATGATTTGGAATCTATATTCAAAGAGGTTGAAAAATCCCTTAAAAATCAGGATAATGAGCTTAAAAGTGAAGTTATACAAATCATTGAGAAAAGTGTTTCAATAGAGAATAAATCGCTTGTCAACATTCTATTTGCTCAGGGATACAGAAAAGAAGAAATTTACAGGGTTCTTGATGAAATGCATGCTTCTGGGCTAATCAAGAAAATAGGAAGCAACTGGGCGGAAGTTGTCTGGAAAATCAAATAATATATAAGCCATTAAATTATAAATTTTACAATGAAGCCAGTATATAAAACAATTCTTATAATCGGAGTTATTTTAGGCGTTCTTGTTGCAGGAGGTTTTTCAACAGACTGGTTTCTTAAAGAAAATTTTGGTGTAGGTTTGCTTGGAATATTCAACTTATTTAAGGCTTCATTTGAAATGAGTGATAATTCCCCACTTATGTCAAGTTTCAGTGAAACTGAACTTGTAAATGCACTTGGACAGCAGAGTTATGAAAGTATTTCAGTTAGTAAAGAAAGTTCATTGTCATCACTAAATTCATGGAACAATATCCTAATGGATGAAAATGTAAGACAGGGACAGGCATATCAGAATGTAAAAAATGAGGTTCAGGGAATTTTTGGCGATAATTATTCAGTATACATGTTTTCAGTTTACAAATCACCCTCAATAACATTTAAGGTTTTTGAATGGACAATAAACATTATCAATGGCGACATTGAAAGTTTTGAAGAAGGAAAACTTCTTGACAATTACAATGTAAAGCTTGAAGTTGACATAAGTATTGCTGAGGATTTGCTTTTGGGGAGGGCTACAGCACAGCAAATGATAGAATGGCTTACTTCCTCAAATCCAAAGATGAGGGTTAGTCCTGCAACTGAACTTGTTAAAATACAGCAGATTATCCCTGTAATTGCAGAATATCTTTAAAGTGCTTTTAAAAAAAAACTTAAAAGAAAAGGAAGATTCTTCAATGTTATAAGTTTCGGAATTAATGAAGATATCAGTTCCATGTCTCCGTGTTTATTAATTAAATCCTTGTTTTCTAAAAGGAATTTAACCATTGATTCATACTCTTTATCGCTCATTTTGTTAAGTGATTTTCTTATTTTTTCATGAATTAAAATTTCTTTTCCAATTCCTTTTCTCCAGCGGTTGTAGTAATTTATGCGGAAAAAATTAGATGAAAAATTATTGCTGTGATATGATTTGATTATACTTTCAGAAGCAATGTCTGCTGAAATCATACCAGTTACCACACCGCCACCAGTTGTTTTTTTAGTGTGAGATGCTGAATCGCCAACAGCAATTAAATTGTCTGAATAAAAATTCTTTTTTCCCATTGGTATAAGTCCAGCCTGCTTTTCAATTATTTTTGAATTGAACTTTGAATAAAACTTTTTCATATAACTGCCAGCATTTCGTTCGGTTGCAAGCCCTATTCTGCAGGTGTCTTCATCAACAGGAACAACCCATGCAAAAAATCCAGGACAGATTTTATCCCCAAAGTGAAGTTCAACTTCATCCAACATATGTTTCATCTTTACAACATACTGAATCCCTACAAGAGATTTTATTTTCCCGAAAACTTCAGAACTCGCACCGGAACAGTCAATCATAAGTTTTGTTTTTATCTTACTTTTAGAAGTTTTAATTTCAATGTAATTATTGCCTGCTTCATGAGAAATATATTTTTCATGTAATATACTAAGTCCTTTAGAGAGATATTCATCAAGCTTCCGCCTGTCAAAAACATACGCTCTTTCTTCTCCGCCAACCACACATGAGTTTCCATCAGGAGAAAATATCCTTGCATTTCTAATCTTATTGAGCACTATGTTTTTAGGAAATTCTGCGATATCAAAAATTCTTTTTGAAATCAAACCAGTGCAGTGTACAGGAAGTCCTATTTTTTTATGTTCTTCAATTAAAATAGGATTAAGCGCGGATAATTTTTTTGCTAAATAGCATCCTATTGTTCCTGCTCCAATTATAACCGGATTACTTTCCATGCCTTCTTTGTCTTTTAGCATAGTCCTCAATATCCTCTACAAACATATCTTTAGTATACCCGGGCCAGTACTCCTTTCTGAACTTAAATTCGGCATAAGAACTGTCCCAAAGCATAAAGCCTGATATTCTTGCTCCGTCTTCCATGCCTGTCCTGATTATAAAATCAACAGGAGGGAGTTCAGGAGAATAAAGATTTTCCCTTATTTTTTCTTTTGTCATTTCATCTTCCGGGATTTTCTGTTTTATTATTTTTTTAACAGCATCTAAAATTTCATCCTGTCCGTCATATGCAATGCAGAAGTTAAGAACATGTCCCTTGTTGTTTTTTGTTGAATTTTCTATATTTTCTATTTTTTCCCTTAATTTATCAGGAAGCATTGATTTTCTCCCCAAAACATTTATTTTAACTTTATTTTCTTTTATTTTTGGCTCTTTTGAAAGTTCTTCCATGCCTACTGTAATAAGTTCAAATAGGCTTTCAAGCTCGCTTCTGCTTCTTTTAGTTATATTTTCAACTGAAAGACTGTAAAGAGTGGTATATTTTATTTTGGTGTCAACAATGAAAAACAAAAGCCTTCTTAGGGATTCATAACCTGCAAGATGCCCCTGGCTGGAACTCAACCCTTTTTGTTTTGCCCATCTCCTATTGCCGTCAAGAATTATGCCGACATGGACAGGAGTATGAATTTTTTCCAGTCTTTTTAAAAACTCATCCAAATTATTCACCTACAAATTTCTTCATAACAAGAGGCATAACATCAACCCCCCGTATACTGCCTATAAGTCCTTCTTTACAGGTATTTTCAGCAAAACTTTTAACAGTATCCATTCTTACCCCTGCACCGGATATAAGTAAAGGCACAGGCGCTGGAGTGTGAATACCCTTAACACTTGATGTGGTGTGGTCAGATGTTATACATATAATGGTTTTGCTCAGATTAATCTTTGATAATAGGGCACCTATAAAGTGCTTGTCTATTGCTTCAATTATTTTCTTTTTGGTTTCAGGTTCTTTTTCATGACTCGGTACATCAGGGCCTTTTATATGTACATAAAAACAGTCGTAATTACCCCAGTTTTTAAGTATAGTATCTGTTCTGTCCTTAAGGGTTGCTTGAATATTTGCAAGGTTTGGTTCATCAGCATTAACAACTTCCATACCTGCAAGCTTTGCAACTCCGGCTTCCATTGGAAGGTCTGCTATGCAAAGCCAAAGCCTGCTGTATTTGTCTTCTATTGAAGGAAGATTTGGAAGTCTGTTTCCCGCCTCTCTTGTAAGAATTATATTTGCTTTTTGTTTTTTATCCTTGGCTCTTTTAGTATTTACTTCATGAGTTTCAAGAACTTCGTGGCTCTTCATTATAAACTCATTAACAAGCTTTGCTGTTAATTCAGCGCTTTTTGTATCAGCTTTTGGAACACACTGTTTAAAAGCGGTCTGCTTAAACTCCTGTGAAGCAGATATTCCTTTTATATGAATATATGCCGGATGTGTGTTTGATACCTGTTCTGAAAGTTTCTCTTTTTTTGACTTAAGAAGAAGAATTCCCCGATAGGTCATTGTAGGGTAATACTTAAAACTTACAGAACTATCGCTTAGTATAACTTGCCTGTTTATTGAATCTGCAAGTCGCTTTGCATCAACTGTTGTTAAATCGCCAACTCTAATATCCAATATCCTGCCGTTTTTAATAACTCCAAGATTTGTCCTCAAAGCAACATCCCCTTCTTCAAAACCAATATCTGCCCCATATGCTGCTAAAGGGCCTCTGCCAGTGTAATATTTGAATGGGTCATACCCAAGAAGAGCAAGAGTAGCTGTTTCAGAAGTTGGGGCTATGCCTTCTTCTATAACAGTAACAGAACCTGTCTGTCCGGTTCTTGCAAGAAAGTCCATATTAGGTTTTTCAGAAGCTTCAAGAGGGGTTTTATTGCCTAAAGATGGAACAGGCTCGTCACCCACACCGTCAAGTATTATAAATAAAAGTTTTTCAGCCATGTTTTATTCTAAATACTCTGAGTTATTAAAAGATTTTGTTAAAACATTCGTCTTATAAATTACACTGGTTATTTAAAATCCATGGAAATAATAATGCAGATAATCTCAGCATTTGTTTCAATAACAGGACTTGTACTTGGCGGTTTTGTTTCAAAAATAGCTTTTGGAACATCAAAGTCCATGTTTATAGACACTATTTTGTATATTATTTCAATGATTATTCTTTCTTCAATGGAATTTGATTCTTTTTTTATAAGTGTTTTTGTGTATTTTATAACTGGATTTTTCATTATAATCTCAATAAGGGCCGTAACAACTTCATTTGGGTTTGTATCAAATATGATAAATGAAAAAAAAGAGGTAAAAATTAATGAATCAATTATATTAAACCTAATCAAAAATCTCAAGAGAAAAAACTTTAAGAAAAAGGATATCGAAGAGATTCTTGTAAAGTCAGGATTTAAGGAAAAAGAAGTTAAAAATATAGGTGATGGATTTTATAAAATCAAAAATTAGCCTCTTTTGACTTTGAAAGGGTAAATATTTGTTATATTGTAGTTTTCATTGTAAAAATACACATAAACTGTGTCAAAATCCTTCACAAGCCAGTTGTTGCTAATTCTGTAGTCCATGCCTTGAGACTCAAATTCTTCTTCATTATACTTTCCAATTAGTTCGACAGCTTCCAGAAAAGGATAATTAACATAAATTGTTTTGTTTTTAATTTCTGAAAAAGATATTCCATCATCTGAAACAAAGTGAGGAGAGGTATATTTAATTTTAAGATAAGGATAGGAATCATTTATAATACTAACATATTCGAGATTAAAAATTGATTTTAAATTTTCAGAAATTTCATTAGTTAGGGAAGAATTTCTGCTCAACTCATAAGTTCTAATTCTCAAATTGGATGCAAAAGAGTTTTCCATATTCCAAATCTGGATATTGTTCTTTCTTATCAATGATTCTGCACTTATGCCTCTTGAAACCTCAGAATCAGCGCTGTTGAAATATATTGAAACTATACCTGCAATTACAAAAAAGAAGAGTATGATAACAGGAGACACAAAAAAGCCTTTTTTCATTATCAGAACTTAGATATCAACATTTATAATGTTTTTAGTGAACCCTTTAAATAATTTTACACAGACTAATATAAGCACCATGTCATGCATTCATAGGCTTGAAACTTATGGAAAAAATAAAATTCTAAATTTAAGATGCAGTAAATGCAGTGAAAGCGCCAGCTTTGGCAATCCGGTGTGCTTCAGAAGCATATTAGAAAAAATTGAGGTTGAGGACAACATAAACAAAATAATACTCAACAGAAACTTCAAGAAGGTTTTTGACTTTAATTCAGTAAAAATCCTTGTTGAACTTAAAAAATTCATACTTAAATTTTCGGAAGCCAATCTGCACTTATGTTCAAAATGTTCTAAATATTTAAAAAATCTTGAAAATATCAAAAGTGACTTGTATACAGACCCGTTAAAAGCATATAACAGGATAAAAGAAGAATTAGAGAACAAGAACAAATGCGGTGAATGCGGTGAAAAATATAGTAATTTCATAAAAGACTCCTTTGACGCCATGGACAAGCTCCAGCTCATAAAATATGCAAAAGAAGTTAATGGAAGAAATGTAAAAACAAATGAAATATATCATATAATTTTTCATGAACACATAAAACCTGATTTTATAACCTCTCTTGTTGACTACAGCATACCTGAAAATGCAAGAGTTGTTGAATCATATATGGTTGATGATTCTGAGATTATAATTTATGAAAATCCAGAGCGTCCGGATTATGTTTACCACATAAATGCCCCTGAATTTGAACTTTCAAACACTGAATTAAAAATTCTAAATGAAGTCATGAATGAAATTGGAAGAAAAGAGGATATTGAAGTGGATTTTCTGCAACCGACAAAAGCAAGAACAACTTTCAAAAAAATGGGTATGAAACTGCTTAAGGAAATATGCGAGAAAAACAAAATAGAAATTGATGGAGAAAGGATGCTGACATTAAATAAGATAATTGTGAGATATACTGCTGGGTATGGACTTCTTGAAATACCTCTTAATGACGAAAAAATACAGGATGTGTATATTGACTCTCCCGGAGATTACCCTCTTTATACCTACCACCAGGATTACGAAGATTGCATGACAAATATCACTCTTGGAGAAGACGACTTAGAAAAATTATCAACCAGGTTTAGGGGACTTTCAGGGCGTCCTTTTGATGAATCATCTCCTGCATTCCATTCTGAACTGAGCGATATTGGTATAAGAGTCTGTGGAGTCCGTTCTCCACTTACCTTCAATGGCACGGGATTTGCTTTTAGAAAGCACAGCCTTCAGCCATGGACGTTATCCAAATTTATAGCAAATAATATGATTTCAAGTGAAACAGCAGGACTTCTCTCTTTTTTAGTTGACTCACAGTGTTCAATTCTTGTTACTGGTTCAAGGGGTGCTGGAAAAACTTCTGTTTTAATGGCTCTGATAAGTGAAATACCTCAGAACAGCAGGGCGATTGTAATTGAAGACACTCCTGAAATTCCTGTTGAAATGATGAGGGAAAAAGGCTATAAGATACAGCATATAAGAACTTCTCCTTTTGATGACCAGAAAGGTTATGAAGTAAATGCAACAACGGCCCTTAGAAATGCACTCAGACTTGGAGAAAGTGTTCTTGTGCTTGGGGAAGTAAGAGGTGAAGAAGCAAGAGCTCTTTTTGAAGCAATGAGAATAGGTGCTGCTGGGAATTGTGTTTTTGGAACAATACATGGTTCATCTCCTTATGACACATGGGACAGGATAGTAAACGACTTGAAAGTTCCTTCAACATCATTCAAAGCTACTGATATTGTGGTAAGTGTTGCCGGACTTCGTTCAGGAGAAGATATAAAGCGTTCAAGGAGAGTTACAAGGATAACTGAGATTAAAAAACACTGGAGTCTGGATCCTTATGTAGAAAAGGGATTTAATGACTTAATGACATACAACACAAGAACCAACAAAATGGAATTTAATCCAACATGGTATGAATCAGAAATATTCCAGAATATTGCAAAAGCAAAAGGTATGACCATGACGGAGATTGCAAAAAGCATAGAACTAAGAACTAAAATAAAACATTCCTTGGTTTACTACAGCCAGTCAAGAAACCGTCCTGAATTTTTAGAAGTTGAATTCAATGCAAAAAGCAACAACAAGCTTATAGAACTTGTAAGAACACAGAAAAAAACGTCTGAAACCATCAATTATGAAAAACTTTATGATGACTGGACAAACTGGATTAAATCACAGCTGAATGAAAATGAACTATGAAACTATTGTAAAAACAACTTCGAATAAATTTGGATTTCTGTGCAGAGAAGAGCCAAAAGTAAGCGAAACACTTAAAGAAAGTCTTGAAATTCTTGACTGGACGATTTCACCAAGGGAAATTGTAATATTTGGCAGAACTGTTTTTATTCTCTCATTAATTGGTTTCGCATCCGCATCTATAACAGCATATCTGCTTGAGTATAATGCTTTGATTTTTATTGCCGGATGTGCTGTTGTTCCTTTTCTGCTTATGAGTCTTGCAACTGATTATGCAAAAAGCGCAGCGAAGTTTGAAGTTATGCGTTCACTTGAATATGCGCCAATAATAATAACAAACCTGGTAATCTCATTAAAACAAAATAAAAATCTTGAAGAAGCAATGCTTTTTTCAGCAAAACACGGAGAAGGAAAAATAGCAAAAGATATGAGCAGGGCTCTTTACAAAGTCTGGTCAGGTAAAGAAGCGAACTTAAAAAACAGCCTTCCTGAACTAGGTGTTAAGTGGGGCAGATACCTTCCAGGATTTAAAAGAAGCATGTACTTAATAAGGAGCAGTTTCTCTGAAAAATCAGAAAGCAGAAGGCTTAACACTCTTGACAAAGCAATTGATGTTGCTCTTGAGAGTATGATTGAAAAAACAAGAGATTATTGTTCAAATCTTATGATACCAACCATGATACTTTTCTCTTTTGGTACAATACTGCCTTTGATAATAATATCTGTGCTACCACTCATGTCATTTCTTGGGATAGGTGTTTTAAGTCCACTCAATATTCTTTTACTATTGCTCATAACTCTTCTCGGGGTTTATATCTACTCAGAAAGAATACTAAAAACCAGGCCAGCCACGTTTGCTCCTTTGAATATACCTTTGACTGAAGAAATGCCTAAATCAGGAAATCTAAGGATTGAATACGGAGACAAGAAAATAGATGCTCCTGCATTTGTTTATTCAGTTGCAGTGGGACTTGCAATTTCTACGCCAGGAATAATTTTCATGCTAAGCAATTTTTTTGTGATAAATAATTTTTTGGTAAATCTTATGCTCAGCAATCTAAACACAATAACAATTGTCTGGGGTTTTGGGATAGGACTTTCAGTTTATTTTTATGGAACTGAAAATTTTAAGCAGAACACCAGAAAAAAGATGAAAAACCTCGAAGATGAAATACTTGACGGGCTTTACCAGATAGGCAACAGAATAGGGGAGTACCGTTCTCCTGAAGAATCCCTGAAATTTGTTTCAAAAGTAATGAATGACACCTCTGCTGGAAATCTTTTCAGAGACGCCTCAAATCTCATAAGAAAGCAGAACATGACTCTTAAAAAAGCATTCTTTGGGGAAAATGGGGTTCTGCAAAAGGTTTATTCACCAACTGTGAAATCAATGATTTCTGTTTTT
The DNA here is from genome assembly GCA_028715295.1 of Candidatus Nanoarchaeia archaeon. Lineage (GTDB taxonomy): Archaea > Nanobdellota > Nanobdellia > JAQUSD01 > JAQUSD01 > JAQUSD01. The sequence goes on along the minus strand of JAQUSD010000004.1, from coordinate 9,738 downwards.
GTAAATTCAGTTAAAAAAGGAACAGTATCTGCGTCTGAAACTCTTTTTACACTTACAAACCATTTTACTGAACTTAAAAAAACTGAGAACGAACTTAAAAACATGCTTTACAAAAACCTTTCAATGATGAAGCTTACTGTTCTTATTTTTGCCCCAATTTCATGTGGACTAATTGTAACACTTCAACAGCTTATGCAGTCAAGCATTTCAACTGCAACAGCAAAGATAACAGGGCTTGGATTTTCTCCTTTCGGCAGGATACTTGAAGCTCCTGTAATCTCATCTGAAATTCTCCAGTTAATAACAGGAATATACACTCTTATCCTTGGGGTAATACTAATAAGATATGTTACAAAAACACAGCATGGAGATGACAAGGTAATAACCAAAATTGAAATTGCGAAAAGCATACCAATAATGCTCACTGTTTTCACTCTAACTGTTATTTTATCAAGAATTTTTCTTGTCCCCTAAAAGCATTTAAAAAATTTTACATAATATTAATGTAGAATAATGACAGGTGTTAAAGAAAAACTCAAAGTTTTGATTTATGTTTCAGGCCCTTATACTGACAAGACCAAAGAAAGTATTGAAAAAAATATAGAAAATGCAAGAAATGCCGGGATAAGGCTTTCAAAAAAAGGGTATTCAGTAATAATACCCCATATGAATACAGCATATTTTGACGAGCACAATGGACAGTTTATTGAAGACAGCAAAACTGAACTTTCAGGAAAATTCTGGCTTGCACAGGATTTTGAGCTTCTTTCAAGATGCGATATTGTTTACGTTCTTAAAGAAAGACATAATCAGTCAAATGAAAGAAGCGTTGGAACAGACATGGAAGTCAGGCTTGCAAAAGAGCTTGGGATACCTATAGTACATGAAGTATGCGATGAAAAAGATAAGCCTCTTGAAGACACGCTTCTTTTAAATCATGCTGAAAACATAATTAAAACAAAAAAAAGAAATCCTGCTGTTTGCAAATTTATTGATGAAATTTTCAGAAGCAGCTACTGATTTTCAACAACTTTATAAAAGTATACTCTTTTTTAAACATTAATGAACAAAAGGGCTATTGAAGGATTACCGCTGAAATACCTTGTTATTGTTCTTATGGCTGCTCTTGTAATCGGTTTGACTCTTGAAGTAATAACATCTCTTAAATTAGACATAACTTCTGCAACAGGACTTTTTGGAGCAACACTGAACAAAGAACTTTCTTCAATAACACCTCAAAACAGAGCTCCTTTGATAAATGGAGTTTTCTGGCTTAGAGGGAGTGAAACAGTAAATCTCACAGCAAGCACAGAAGACAACAGATACAGTGTTTATATATGTGAAGCTGGAGACACAAAACCAAGAAACATAACAATAGGCGTCACAGCAAAAGATTTGGATAATGATGCTCTTTCATATGAAGTAAAAATTTATGCAAAAAAAATAATCAACCCCTCTGTAAGTGGAGGCACATATGAATCTACAGAATCGCCTGTAGCAGTATGCACCAAAACAGAAAGCATATTGATAAACGGACAGGAAGCTGTAAAATGCGTGCTTTCTCCAGAATTATACATAAATCCTGAAAATAAAGGGAATTGTCACTTTAATCCAACTGTTGAAGGACATGTGATTGTAAGAGTATCAGACAGCATAGATTATACAGAAACAAGCATACCAATTTTTATAAGGCAATAGGATTTAAAAGGTTTAACCAGTTCTTTAACTTCATGAATCAAAAGGGTATAGAATCAATGCCTTATGTTCTTCTTATTTCAATATTCATAATCCTGTTTGCTGTTTCAATATTCAGCATGCAGATGAATGACTTAACATCATTTAAAGAACAGAAAGAAATGTATGATTCTCTTCAAACCATGATTGACAAAATGCAGATTATGAAGGCTTCATCAGATTATGGGAGCTTTAATAGAATTACGCTTTATGTTCCTTCAGGGCATTATGTAAGGTTTAATGAAGACGATAAAATAGAAGTATTGAATGAAGATTCTGTTGTTAATACAATAAATCTTAAATCAGTGTATATTAATATAACAAAGGTAAACAGCATTGAAACCCTTGGGAGAGGAACTCATGAAATAATACTTCAGTATGGGGGATCACTTAAGGAAACAAATCACAGCATAACATTTAAATGATAATATTTTAATTACTCATCAATGAAGCATATGTGTTCAGTAGGGCCTTTTTACGGTTCAAAGATGAAGCTTGCTGAATTTGCAGAATCAGCTTTAAAATCAGGATACGACGGAATAGAAATTGGTTTAGACGGAGTTAAATGGCCTGAGGAAATCAAAAAAGAAGAGATTACTGCTGTTAAAAAAGCAAAGATTCCTGTTGGAGTTCATCTTCCTTTTAATTACCTAATTGTTGACGACAATGGGAAATATTCTGTAATAAACGAAAGCAAGGGAGATTATTTTATAAATTCAATAAAAAAGGCGATAAAATTTGCAGGGGATATAAATGCTGAATACAGTGTGCACCACCCAGTAATGCAGTTTATAACAAACAGAAAAATAAATGATGAAATCTATTTTGATATATTGTCAATTGCAAAAACTCTTGCAGGAGAAGTTGAGCTTTTGTGCCATAAAAAAAACATAGAACTCTGTATGGAAAATATAGTCCCTTATTTTGACAGTCCTATTGAAATAATGAAGGAATTTGTTGGTTTATCAGAAAACATTAATGTCTGCTTTGATATAGGGATTAACATGCTTGATGATGCTGAATTAAAAAGAAATTCCACATGGAAGGACTGGTTTAAAACATACAATAGTAGAATTCTTACAGTGCATTATTCTGATATTTCCAAATCAAACAAACTTATAACACACCACATGAAAATTGGTAAAAGTGATTTTGACTTTGAAAGTTTTTTTAAAGAAGCTAAGAAATCAGGAGTTAAATATTTGGTTTCTGAAGAAGCTTTTTCATCTTTTTCGCTTAAAAGCCAGAAAGAAATGGGGTGGGGAGAAAAGAAGCAGAGTCTTGCTAAAATAAAAGAGTGGCTCAAATGAATATAAAAACTATATTAAAAGACATGCTGAACGACAAAGAGCTTTCTGAGTTAGGGCGTTCATTTGATACAGTGGGAGAAATAATGATATTATCCACCCAAAAATCAATTTCCAAAAAAGAAAAAAAAATAGGGGAAGTTATTCTTGGACATTATAAAAACATAAAAGTTGTTGCAAAGTGGAAGGGCAAAACAAAGGGCAAAACAAGAATAAGAAAAGTTGAAGTTATATCAGGGGATAAAAGAACTGAAACAATCCACAAAGAAAACAACTGCAGATTTAAGCTTGACATAAACAAAACATATTTCTCACCAAGACTTGTATCTGAAAGAGAAAGAATTTACAAGAAAGTAAAAAAGGGGGAAATTATTGTGGATATGTTTGCTGGTGTTGGTGCTTTTTCAGTTGAATGTGCAAAAAATTCAAATCCAAAATTAATATATTCTGTTGATATAAACCGCTCGGCATTCAAATATCTCAAGGAAAACATAAAGATAAACAAAGTTGAAGATAAAGTAATCCCTATTCTTGGTAATGCTAAAAAAATAACCTCTGAATTAAGAAAAAAGGGTGTAAAAGCAGACAGAATAATTATGAATCTTCCCGAAAGTTCGGAAAATTTCCTGAAAGACGCATTAAAAATATCAAAAAATGGAACTATGATACATTTTTATCATTTTCTTGACTCATCTGATATGTATTCAAAGGCGGAAAACTGGATTAAATCCCTGAAAGCAAAAGCAAAAATAATTTCAAAAAAAACGTGCGGACAGAGAAAGCCGTATGAATACAGAACATGCATTGATTTCAAAGTTGAGTCAGATGATTAATGTAATATTCAGCAAAATTGCGGTTATGCTTTATGTAATAATCATATTCTCAAGTCTTGCAGTTTTCTATAATTTGCAGGCATCATTTACACAGGAGGATATTATTGCAAAGCAGTGCGAGAACATAGCAAAAATAGGGGAAAACCTGCTTAATGGCGGTTCAATTATTTATGATACTGGGATAAAAGGTACTATTGAAACAAAAAACAACACAATAACAATTTTTTACAACAGCAGTAATATGACAAGAACATCTATTGCTGAATTTGGGATTCAGTCAGTTGATTTTTCAGGAACAATAAACATATCAAAATCAAATGATGAGGTGAAAATAATTGGTTAGCGAAGATTTGCCTGCTTTGATATTCACATCAATGATTATAATTTTCTTCATTATCATGATGTTTTATGTTCTGCAAGATTATGTTTCAAAATCAGGAGAAGCATATATTTACAGAACAGCACTTACAATACTGCATCAAGGAACATATGGAAAAAGCTTTGTTAATTTAACAGAATATGAATCAGAAGAAATTTCATTAAAGGTTTCCGGATATGGTTTTTCTAAAATTCTTCCTGAAAACTATGAAGAGCTTATTATTATATCTCTTCCAGCTCTTACTGGCAGTAGCACAAATTACAGTGAGGTAAATGTATATGCATACAAATAAAGCCCAGACGTCTGCAATGGAAATGCTCACTGTAATTATTGCATGTATCACAATATTGCTTGTTATTGGAATATTTTCTGGTGAAAAAACAAAAAATGCATTTGAACAGTCATACATTTCACTTTACTCAAGGAGAATTCTTGATGTGGTTATGAATTATGAATACATGGAAGTACCAATGCATGATTACATATCTATGTTTATTTGTGGAGAAAGCGGATTAAAAGAAATTATTGAGAGCAATATAAAAGAAATTACTGATTACTATTCCCTCAAAAAAGATTTTAGTTATGTTATATGGACTTCAAATGGAGAACTTAAAATATGTGACAGTGGAACAGACTGCAATGAAAAGATAATAGTAAAGGATGTTGTTGAAGCTGATTATAAGCTGAATCTTACATGCGGTAAGGAATCTTCCCTGAAAATAGGTTTATGGAATTACAGATAAGTATAAAAATTAAAACAAACTTATGTCATCACTATGATTTTCGGAAAATCAAAAGAAAAAGAAAAATTAACTGATGGAATGATTAAGACTTTCTCAAGGGATATTGATGATATACTCAGCCAGCTGAGCGTTCTTAAAAGAGATATGAAATCTGTCCAGAAAAGAATTTCTGATTTGGAAAATAAAAAAGTTTGAGATTAAAAAGATTCTTTTATTTTTTCAGCAAATTTTCTTGCATGGTCCAAATCTTTTTTGTCAGGATGCCCTTTGCTTATACCCCCCACAAGTTTAAGCGGACTCCAGGTGTCATAACCCTTGCAGTAGAATTCACCTATAATTTCAAACCCTTTTGATTTCAACTTTTCCCTCAAGGATGCATGAACATCAATAGGTTTTTTCTGAGCCCAACCGCTTGTTGAAAACACAAAAGCTTTTAGTTTTATATCAGAAGGAAGCGAATCAGCAAGTTCAAGCAGTTCTTTGTGGTGCTTCATATAAAATATGCCTGAACCAAACCCAATAACACTATATTTCTTTAGCATTTCTTTACTGAACTTATCAGGGGTTATTATATTTGCATTCAAAACTTCTGAAATTGCTTCTGAAACCTTAATAGTGTTGTTGTGGCATATTGATTTGCATATAATCAAGGCTTTCATGAGAACATATAATATGCATGATAAATTAAAGGTTTTGATAAATTAAAAAGCATTAAAAACCTTGTTGCTCAAAAAATTCTTATGAAAATGAAGATTGGCCCATGTTTTGACGGGCTTTGCTGTTTTTTAGACGACCCGCAGGCAGAAGACTGGATTGGATGGAGAAAGAGTTATGGCCCTGGAACAAGGTGGGATATAAGAATTGAATATGATGTATTAAATTCAAAAGGGAAATGGGTTAAAGAAAAGGCGTATAGATGCAAATACCTGGATAGGGTAACAGACGGTGATGAATTTTATTTCAGATGTTCTGTTTACAACCAGAGACAAGATATGGGCATACTTGATTTGCTTGGGTGTACAACATACCCTGAAGGAAGAATTGACAGATGCAAAGCACATATTGAAGGCGAAATAAAGAATCTCAAGATGTTTATAGATGAAAAAGAAGTTGAGGTTCCTAAAAATAAAAAATTTATTGCGCATCTGCAATCAAAACAATTATAAATACAATTCTTAAAGAGTTTAGTATACGGGCGCATGGTCTAGTTGGTTATGACGTCGCCTTGACGTGGCGGAGGTCCCCGGTTCGAATCCGGGTGCGCCCATTCTGAAAGATTTTTAAGCACATAAGGTTATGGTTATATTATTATGAAAAAAATCTCAGTCATTGCTTTTATTATTTCAGGGCTAATTTTTTTATCCAGCATGCCGATTGCTTACAGCCAAACAGAGGGAGTGCATCTGGACGCCCAGATAATTGAAATTGTTGAAAAATTAAACAATACATATAATTCTCTTAAATCTCAGGAGGCTGACATAGTTATTATGGAAAACCTAAATGAAAAAATAAACAGCAATGAAAAACTAAAAAATGCGATCAAAGCGTGGGACGGCTATGAGTTTATAATAGACATAAGATATGAAAAAGAGCCGATTTTTCAGGCTGGAATGGCTATTGAAGACTCTTCAATAAAGTCATTGGTTTTTGACATTGAACAAAGAACAGAACTGAAAAAGATTTATGTTAAATTTGATTTGTCATTGGTTTATACTCTATCGCTTAAATTAAATAACCTTGTGGATGGCAAATATGTCTGGTGGCAGTGGATTGTTTTTGCTGTAGGAGATATACCAAGAACATTCATAGGCGGTTTTTTCACAGGAGACTTTGTTATAGAACCCTGGTATGCAGGCATATACACGCTTAACTGGATAAACTTCTTTTCAGGCTATGCTGATTTGCAGGATGCTTTTGCTAATTTAAGTAATAGAACTGCGGGAGCTTAAAATGTATATAATGCTTTATGGAAAAAACCCAATTCTTGAAAGCCTGAAAGCAGGAAAAAGAAAATTATACCGGATATTTATTTACGAAGGGATTAAAAAAGATTCAAAATTAAAAGAAATTCTTTACCTTGCAAAAGAAAAAGATGTTAAGGTAAAATATGTGAGTAGAAAACAGCTTAGCCAGCTTTCAGAAAGCAAAAACCATCAGGGTATAATTGCAAAAGCAGGCGGTAGAAGCCAGATAGGACTAAGAAGAATTTTGAAATTAAAAAATCCGCTTGTGCTGATACTTGAAGGGATAAAAGATCCAAGAAATTACGGTTCAATAATAAGAACAGCTGAAACAGCGGGGGTCAATGCGCTGGTTGTTCCTGAAAAAGATTTTGCACCTCTCAATACAGACGCAATAAAAGCAAGCACAGGAGCAACAGAGTATATAAACATAATAAAATCCAGCAACACAACAAAAACAGCTGAATATCTTAAGGAAAGGGGTTTTATGGTGATTGGAGCAGATATGGATGGTGAAGTTCCATACACTGACATAAAATATAAGGGGCCTGTTGCTGTCGTACTTGGCGGAGAAGATACTGGTTTGAAAAGAATAACAAAACAGAGATGTGATTTTATTGTAAGAATACCTGTTCAGGGGAAAGTAACAAGCCTTAATGTTTCTGTTTCAGCAGGGATAATTTTATATGAGATTGTGAGACAGAGAAACAGTTAAATTAAGTGGAATAATCATAATAAATAATGAACACAAGACTGTTGGAGTTTATATTTAATCCTGAAAAAACATTTGAAAAAACAAAAAAAGAGGGCTGGAAGCAGCCATTTATTTTTTTCACAGCATCATTACTCTTTATTGCGCTTGTGACTCCTTTGTTTAATGTAATGGGTGTCAGAAATACTGATTTAACCTCTTCATTGCAATCCCAAATTTTAGCGTATAAAATCGCTGAAGCAATACTGCCCACTTATGGAAGTGTTGTTTTTATGTTTATGCCCACATGGATTGTTTTCTTTTCATTTATCATATTGCCGATAACTGCCTTGATAATCCATATAATTTACAAAAAAATCCTGAAAGGAACAGGAACTTTTACTGACGCCTTAAGGTGTGCATGTTACGGCATTGCTCCCTGTGTAATAGGGGGTTATATTCCTATTATTTCAGTATTCCTTGCAGTTTATTCTGTTTTTATGCAGTTCTACATTTTTCCAAAAATTGCATATAAAACTGAAAATATCAATTCGCTGATTGTCCTTGTAGGAGTAATGTCAATAATTATAATGGAGCTTTTTATTTTCGGGAGCACAATTATTGTTTAATTAGGCATTTTAATTCCAACTATTTTGGATTCTCCGGATTTTGCATCCATTGAAACACCAATAAGCCTGTCAGCAGAGCCTATAAGAGTATCATTGTGGCTTATCACAATGAACTGAGACTCACTTGAATATTTTTCAATAAGAACTGCTAATCTCTTTGAGTTTTCCTTGTCAAGAGCAGAATCTATTTCATCCATCACATAGAAAGGGGACATCTTAGATTCCTGTATTGCAAATATAAACGCTAATGCTGTTATTGTTTTCTCCCCGCCGCTAAGAAGATTTAAAGTCATAACTTTCTTTCCCCTTGGCTTTGCTTCAATCTCAATACCTCCTGAAAAAGGGTCTTCTGCATTCTCAAGGACAAGTTTGCCCCATCCGTCTGGTGAAAGTTGAGAGAAAAGACTTTCAAAGCTTTTAGAAACGCCGTTAAATGACTCAATAAAAGTATGTTTTTTCCTTGATTCAATTTCTTCAATCATTTTTAAAACATCATTCTTCTCTGACTCAAGAACCTTAACCTGGCTTTCAATTTTAAGATACTGCTGTTCTATTTTTTTGTATTCTTCAAGTGCAAGCATGTTTACATTTCCAAGTTCTATTATTTTATCCTCTATCTTCCTTATTTCCTGTTCTATTGCTTCTGGTTTCTTTGTTATTTCTATTTCTATCTTTATTCCTTTATACTCCTCAAATTTATTTTTTAAAGTGTCCAGTACTGCTTTATGATTAGCCATTTGGACTTCAAACTTTTGGTTGTTCAGTTCTATGTTATGTTTTTTATCTTCAATTTTATCTATTTCAGAAAGTAATTTCTCATTTTTCTCTTCAATCTTGTCTTTCTCATCTAAAAGGGATTCTCTCTCTTTTCTAAGAGATTTTGTAGCTTTATCTTTTTCAGCAAGCTCTTTTTTAATCTGTTCAAGTTTTTCTTTAAGTTCAGAAAGTTCGTCCCTGAAAGACTGCATATCCTTCTTTATGCCAGGCATTACATTTTTGAAAAGCCCTTCTTTTTCATTATTAAGCATCTCATACCTGACTGAAATTTTATGAAAATCTACTGAAATCAATTCTTCGTTTTTCCTAAGTTCAGTGATTTCCTGCTTCAGCTTTTCAATTTCGTCATCATCAACTTTTTTCCTGTTTACAGAGAGTGTTTTTTTCTTGTCTTCAAGTTCTTTTATTTTTTGCTTTATTTCAGAAACATCAGGCATATCTTTAAGCTTATTAATTTCTTCTGTTATTTCAGAAACCCTGTGTTCAAAGAAATTAATTTCATTTTCAAGATTATTCTTTTCTATTCTAAAGGTTATTATTGTTGACTCAAGAGCATTAGAGGTTGAAGAAAGCTCCTTGATTTTACTGCCAAGATTATCAATTTCTTTTTCATAATCTTTTATCTTATTTTCTATACCTTCAATCCTGAAACCTGCTGTCTGCCTGAACCTGTACCCGCCAGTG
>JAQUSD010000038.1 GCA_028715295.1 Candidatus Nanoarchaeia archaeon | reverse complement strand
TGAAGCAGCCTCTGCTTGCCCTACTTACAGGACTCTTTGGGTTGAGTTCAGTGATATCAAACATAAGTAAAAAAGTTGATTTTCCAAAGCAGATGAAAAATGTTGCTGTGGATATTAAAAGAAGTGAGGTTGTAAAAAGTCTTTTTTCGGGTGTTCTTGCGTCTGTTATACTTGGTTTTGTTCCTGGTTTAGGCCCTTCACAGGCGAGTTATATATCTACAAGTATTTCAAAAAATAAAACTCCTAAAAATTATCTTGTTTCGCTTGGAGCAGTGAATACAGCTGATATTTTTATGTCTATACTTGCTCTTAACTTAATTGGTAAGCCGAGATTAGGTGCTTTTGCTGTTATTTCAAATTTGTTTTCGGATATAAATATGAATATAATGCTTATTTCCTGCATCTCAGCTGGTGTTATTTCTTTTTTTATGGTTAACAAATTATCACCAGTATTTATATCTTTTTTTGAGAAAATTGATTTTAGAAAACTAAATATTTATCTTCTTATTTTTCTTCCGGTATTGATTTTTATAATTGATGGTTTAACCGGTTTGATTGTTCTTTTCACCGCGTCGTGTGTAGGGTTGATTACTGAAAAATTAAATGTTTCAAGAACACATCTTATGGGTGTTTTAATACTTCCTATTCTTTTTTACTGATTTTTGCTCCGATGAATTCGCTTAACCCTGTTTGTTTTTCAGTTTCCCAGCCAAATAAAGCGTCCATTCTTCTTTTTAAGATTTCGAGCGTCTGCTTAAGATAATTACTAAGATTATATTTATTTGATAATTCCATACACGAATTCATATATTTTGATACAAATCCTTCTGAAACTGTAAATATTATTTTTCCTGTCTTGCATTTTGTGCATCTTCCTAAGACAGGCACCCGCCTATATTTTTCATTACAGTGTACACATCTGAACGTTTGTCTGCTGAATTTTCTTAGATTTCCTTTTATGTCTCTTAAAAAATGATTGTTGATTATTAATCCTGCCATATCTCCTTCTTTTACAGCTCTTATTTTTTCAGCAAGGTTCATCTGTGTGTCTATTTTTTCCTGCATAGTTTTAAGCGATTTATATGATGAAACTCTTACTCCAGCATTCATAGACAAGGATGGGTGTGTATACTTAAAACCAAAATATTGTGAAGGTTTTCCAAGTCTGTCTTTAACCTGCTCGATAGGAATATCCCAAGGATATTTATATTCCTGTGTTGCTTCATAAAATTCAAGAGGATAATGATCCACTATATCCATTGCATAAACTTCGTCGTCAATTTCCATAGGTATTATGCCTGTTGTTAAAACAAGAGGCGCGTCCATTGTTTTTGAACCTCTTTTATTAGGGAGAAAATCTCTTGAGAAATTAAGAAAGGCGTCCATTAACATAATAATCCCGTCTTCATCTCCGTCACAATTTCTCCTTGTTGCACAGTGCATATAAGGGTGTGCAAAAAAACATTGTGTATTTGAAAAACCTATTATCCTCCCCAACATACCAGCTGAGGTGTGTGGTGCAAGGCAGATTACAAGATGTCCTACTAATTCTTCTTTTGATTTTATATTATAAAACGGCTCTTGTTTGTAAAATTTAACGAGCAAATCATCAATAAAATTACAAACTTTAATAAGAGATGTTACTGAACAAGCTTCTTCCCATTCTTCACACTGAGGCATAATTATGTCCTGGGGGAATAATTCAACAACTTGGTTTTCGTCATTGAGATCATTTCCATAAATATCCTTTTCATAGCCCATTTCTCTTAATTTTTCAATGTTTGTCCCTATTTCTCTTGGGTAAAAATGTGTTATCGGTGCTTCTGTCATGTCAAATCTTATTGTTCCATCTTTATTTACATAAACATCATGTTTTGCTCTTAATATGCCTTTTATAATATGTTCAGAAACTTTTGTCTTGTTACTCATGCCTTTTACACCCTTCACAAGTTCAGGCATGTTTTCCTGGATATAGGATAATGATGAATGGATATATTCATTAATTGGTATTTCTCTTGTTTCATATTCTTTTGTTTTTTCTCCGCAGTGCATTTCTTCTTCTGTATAAATTCCGCATTTTGTGCATTTTTTAACTAGTTTACATATATTTCCGCATTTTTCACATAATGAAAGTGCTGTTATATTTCCGCATTTTTCACATTCAAAAAAAGGAAATGAAGATGTTATTTTTTCCTTCTGCATTGCATCATTATAACTTCTGTATCTTCCGCCTTCTTCACCACATGGAAAAAGACAGTGAGGAGAACCTTTCATAATCCTCATTTTTGCCTTTTCAGGACGCCCCATTCTGCATCCAAGATAAACAGGCGCTTTTTCCCTTATTTTAACTGGAGATAATTTATTTATCATATCCATTGAGTCTATTGCATCTTTTGAAGTCTGTTTTATTTTTTCAATGTCAAAAAGATTATTTTTGAAATAACCGAGAGTATAAAGCAGAGTATGGGTATGTTCTTCAACTACAACCATGTTGTTAATTACTTTATGAGGAACACATAAAAGCTCAAGATACCTTTTTGCTTCTGACATCTCTGCAATAATTTTTTGGTTTGAAATTATGTTTGCTTTTGAAAGCCACTCTGTTAAACAAACAATATTATTTTTAGTTATATCATGCCAGTGATATGTATATTTTGGATGAAGAGGGATGTTATATTTTTCTGATATTGCTATTGCATCTTTTGGGGTTGGTATTTTATAAAAATAACTGTGTGTTTTGTGGCTGAAAAATTCGCTTGGGAAGTGGTTTTTAGCTTCTGTTTTTTCAAGTTCCTGAACCCACCACTCTTCAACATAACCGCTGGGAACTAATTTATGCCCGTTTTGTGCAAAATCTCCATAATTAGTAAGTATATCCCCTAAAAAAATAATTTCTTTTACATCATCTTTTATTTTTTTGGCTAAATCAACATCATTTACACACATAATATCTCCATTTTTCAGCTTAACAACAGGCCCTTCTATTGAATCACAGGGTGTTGCTATTGTTGCTTTACCAGGACGTTCTCCAGCAATCTGTGTGCCTGTTGCTATAAAACCGTTTAATATAACCATTGTTGCTGGATGTATTGCATCTCCAGCAAGCCCTGTAAGTCTTGAACGTCCATATCTTATTCTAAAACCGCCTGCTTCAAGAGGGTATGAAAGAACAGGACGCCCGCCAACAGTTGCTTCAAGATACCTATAATTTGGCTTTATTTTAATATCTTCATTTTCTTTTGTCTCTCCTGATGAACTTTTTGAGTGTATTTCTGTCTGTAATTTTAAAAATCCGTCGAGAAATTCCCAGTGTTCCATGCCAAAATCCTTGCCCCATTTTTTGAGATTTTTAAATAATTTTTTTGCTTTAAGGCATAAACCTTCTCCAATTACAAGACACATACCCCCTCTTATGCTATTTGTTTCAACTCTTGGCAAATCCTTATAGA
>JAQUSD010000021.1 GCA_028715295.1 Candidatus Nanoarchaeia archaeon | reverse complement strand
TTTCATACGATTTTAAATGGAGAGTCGCTTTAACTATTTACGGAAGTATCAGCGCTTTGATTTTTGTAATAGCATTTCTTTCATTCTACCCTACAAATTTTACTGTCTGGCAGAACATTGCTGTTGTGCTGATTAGTCCGCTCGTACTCGGGGCAGCAGTTTCAGTAATATGGATCCCTTGGAAAATGAAGAACTGGGATAATCCTGAAGAATGGGAGAGATTTGGGAAAAAAATGGAAAAGAAATTCGGAGAAAAGAAAAAATCAGGGAAAACAAAGAAATAAAAATAATATCGCCACTTGATTACACTTTTATTCTAACTTATTTAAAATAACTATTGCGACACTCTGCGCTTTTCCAATACTCAGTATCTCATCTGAAAATATCATTAAATCAACCAATGTTCTTCCCTTATAGTAGAATAATTTTATAAAAAACTCTTGGCTTGTCTGATTGTAAAATGTGTAAATCATTGATTTTTCACCTATACTATGGCGTATTTTTTCAAAGTAATTGGGATTTGAGTTTAATAAATTTTCATACTTCTGATTTATAATATCAAACTTTATTTTAACTCCTGATTCAGAATATCGTGAAATATTTATTTGTAGATTAAATTCTATGTTCTGGCTGTAATTGTAAATTCTGCTTTCTCCAGCAATGAAACCAAGTTCTTCATAGGTGTAATGTTCTCTGTCTGCAGTAATGGACCTTTCATTATTTTCATTTAATATATGTTCTGATATATAACCAGAACCAAGTTCTGATAGTTTAGGGAAATAAGAACTAATGTTTACATTATTTTCCTCAATTTGTGTTTTATCACCTGGAAATGCAAGTAAAAAAACTAAAGCAGTTAAACCAAACACACACATAATAAAAATCAAAAATTTTTTTCTTATTTTCGTTTCAATGTTCTTTTTAACCACAGAGTATTATTATATGCTGTTATTTAAAAAATTACCTTTTAAATACTTAGCATCCTAAATATCCACAATGGAACTTAATTTAAGAGAATATCAAAAAGAGATTTTTGAAAGGGGCAGGACGGATAATACGCTTGTAGTAATACCTACGGGGTTAGGTAAGACTTTTATTGCATTTGCATTAATTGATTACTTCTTAAATAAAAACAAAGGAGCAAAAGCACTTTTTCTTGCACCTACAAAACCGCTTGCACACCAGCATATGAAAACCTCAGAAGATTTTCTTAATCACAAAAAAAACCTTCTTACTGGAAAAATCAATCCAAAAGAGAGAACTGAATTATGGGAAAATTCAGAAATAATATTTGCGACCCCCCAGACAATAAGAAATGACTTGAAGAAAAACAGGATTTCAATTAAAGATGTTTCAATAATTATATTTGACGAGGCTCACAGAGCAACAGGGGATTATGCATACAATTACATTGCAAGAGAATACATAAGACAAGCAGACGGAAGAATAATAGGCATGACTGCTTCTCCAGGTTATTCTGAAGAAGATATTTTAAATGTGTGCCAGAATCTTTATATATCAAAAATAGAACACCGTTCTGAAAGTGATATAAAAGAATATGTAAAAGAAAAGGACATTGAAAAAGTAAGCGTTGATTTTCCAGAACAGTTCAGGGAAATTCTTGATTTGCTTGTTAAGTGTGAAGAAAATAAAAGAGACGAACTTATATCAAAAGGTTATCAAAAGTATAAGCTTTACAGAAAATCTGAACTTCTTAAAATGCAGGGCGTTTTGATGGAGCAGATAAGAAAAAAGAAATTTTTCTTTCTGAAACCCCTTTATCTTTGCACTCAGATTATTAAAATAAGGCATGCACAGGAACTTATACAAACACAGGGGCTGACGTCTCTTAAAAATTATTTTGAAAAGCTTAAATCACAGAAGAACCGTTCAGCATCACAGCTTCTCCAAGATGATTTATTCGTTAAAGCAATGTACCTGACAGATAGATTTGCAAGTGAAGGGCTTGTTCACCCAAAGTATAAGGAATTAACAAGGATTGTAAGAGATGAGATAAATAAAGGCGCTTCAAAAATAATATTGTTTACTAATTTCAGGGAAACCAGTAAATTAGTTGAGGAATTTTTATCATCTATTGAAAATGTAAAACCAGTCAGATTCTTCGGACAGAAAGAAGGCATGAGCCAGAAAAAGCAGATAGAAACGCTTGAAAAATTCAAAAAAGGGGATTATAATGTCCTAATTTCAACATCAATAGGTGAAGAAGGTATCCATATTGATGAAGCTGATTTAGGTGTATTCTTTGAACCTGTTCCATCTGTTTTAAGAATGATACAGAGAAAAGGAAGAATAGGAAGGACAAATATAGGCAGGATTTATGTTCTACTTACAAACGGCTGTATTGATGAGAGATACTACCATATTTCAAGGGCAAAAGAAAAGAAAATGAACAAGGTTTTGAAGGACGTAAAACTTGACTCCCAGACAAGACTTGAAATTTTTAATAAAAAAGATAAAGCTTGACTGAGTAAATTTTTCCTTATGGTTAAAATCGCTGTTGACATAAATGAAAAAGCAGTTTATGTTGAAAAAAAACTCTCAGAAATGAATGCAGAAGTTGTAAAAATGAGCCTTCCTGTAGGTGATTATCTTGTTGCAGACGACACAATTGTTGAAAGAAAAACAGTTTCTGATTTTATAAGCTCAATATATGACAAAAGAATATTCACACAGCTTGAATGCATGAAAAAATGTTTTGACAGTTCAGTTCTTGTAATCGAAGGAGATGAAAGTCTGTGCCACAGCAAAAGAATACATGAAAACGGAGTAATTGGTGTTATTTCAAAAATAGCACTTGATTATAAAATACCCATTATAAGAACTGCTGGTGAAGAAGAAACTGCAAAATATATCTATTCATTTGCGAAAAGAAAGCAAAACAATAACAATCCTTCATTTTCAATAGATTTTAGAAAAAAATCAAAATCTTCAAGGGAAAACATACTTGTAAGCCTTCCGGGAGTTGGTGTTAAAATAGCATTTAAACTGCTTAAACACTTTGGAAGCGTGGAAAATGTTTTTATGGCTGGAGAAGACGAACTTATTCAGGTTTCTTCAATAGGAAAAAAGAAAGCAAAACAAATTAGAAAGTTGCTTACTAAGGAATACATATGCAGATAAACAACAGAAAACTTTTGGATATATTCCAGTTTTTGCTGGTTTTTACTCTTTTAGGAATACCACTTTATTGGTTTATTGCGTCTGATATTGATTTATATGCTGTTGAGCTTGTACAAGCAGGGATAGTTGCTAAAATGATAAGTCTTTCAGGATATTCAGTTTCAATAACAGATACAATATCCCTTGAATCCCTCACAAAAGTTCCTATTGTCCTTGTTGAAGGTTTTGAAACAGGCATAGGTATTGACAGGGCATGCACAGGATACAGAAGCTTATATGCTTTTTTTGCTCTTGTTGTTGCATCTCCGAGAACAAAATGGAAAAGAAAATTAAGGGGTTTGTTTTCAGGAGTTTTAGTTATAAGTTTTTTTAATATTATTAGATTATACAGCACTTCAATGACAGGTGTTTTGTTTGGGTTTGATGCTCTTGAAATAATGCATACTGTTCTTTGGCGCTATGGTATGCTTGCACTTGTTTTGGTTTTGTGGTATTTATGGCTTAAGAAATCTGCAGTATCTCACCATTTGGTTTAGATTCTCTGAATATTGACGACTGGAAAGTATAAACTTTTGCTCTTGGGTCTCTCCATGCTGTAAAAGGCAGTCCAGCTTTGATACATGTCTGCTCAAGAAAATCCTTTACATCCCATCCAAATTCTTCAGGAACCTGTGGAAGGAGTAATCCCTTGCTGAAATTAAGCTCAACAATCAAACCATCTTCGCCAATTTTTATTTTTGAAATTGCTTCTTCAGGAGTTTTAAAGCTTATCTGCTTAGGTTCATTTAACACAGAAACTTCAACAGTTATTTTTTCAAGCTCATCTTTTCTTACAGGCAGGAACCTTGTATCCTGCATTGCAGAAGCTTCTGAAGCCTTGACAAGCCCTTTTTTAAGCGGAAAAATAGGTTCTGAAAAACCTACACAGCCCCTTAACATCTTTGAAGGATACTTTTCCAATGTGACAAAAACACCTTTTTTTTCAGTAAGCCATTTTTCATTTAATTTAATTTCATAATACTCCTCTTTGACAGCAGACTCAACAACCTTTCTTGCTTCTCTTACTAGAATCTCTCCCTGTTTTTTGTTCATATTTGATTTGAAATTTTTAGGTTTAATAAAGTGTTTGATTTTTTTTAGCAAAAGAATAAATATTTTCACAATTTCACTAAAACCATAATGCAGAATAAACATAACACAGCTTATGAATTTGTAAAGTCAAAAGGCGCTGTACTGCCTTCTAATGTGGCTAAGGAGATAGAAACAGACGTTTTCACTTCAAATGCAATTCTTTATGAGCTTGTGAGCAAAGGGCTTATAAAAAAAACATTTGGGAAAATAGGTGACTCAAGCATATATTACGTCAGCGAGCAAGAATTAAAGGCGTTGGGCATGGTTTACAATAACTTAAGCGAGGTTTTCAAAAAGCTTGTTAATGAACTTAAGGACTATAAAGTTATTCTTGATGAGGATTTGGATCCAAGAAGGAGGGTGCTATATGGAAGGATTTCTGATTTTGCACTTAAGGGCAGTTTAACTGTAAATGGAAAAGAACATGTTTTTTGGAGATATTTTGCAATACCTGATGAAAGAGCCAAGGAGCTTGTTCAGAATACCTTTAGTTCTGTAAAAGAAACAAAAAAACCGGATGTTGTTGAGGAAGTAAAACATGAAACAATAACAGAGTTAGCACCTGAGATTAAAGAACCAAGAACTGAAAAAAAAGAAGAAAAAAGCAAACCCCTTATGCAAAAAACCTCCGGAGCTTTTATACAGGCAATAGAAGGATTTCTTGGAAAAAAGAACATGACTGTTATAAAAAAAACTGATTTAGGCAAGTCAGAAGCCAATTTTATTGTTGAGGTTCCCACTGCCTTTGGCCCTCAGAAATTTTTTGTAAAAGCTAAGAACAAAAAATCAATAACAAAAACTGATTTATCAGTTGCATGGGCTGAAGCCAGTAGATATAATCTTCCATCCATTTTTCTGACAAATGGAAAAATTTCAAAGTTAACAAAGGAATTTCAGGAAAGCAACATGCCTGAGCTTTTCCGTGTTGTAAGATTAGAATAGCGGGGAGTGGATTTGAACCACTGACATCCGGGTTTCTCAATCAGTGAGGAATTCTGAGTTTATGTCGCGCATTATTTTATTAAACAACTCTTTGTTGTCTATAGATGCACGACAAAGTCCATTTTTGTGGACTTTTTTATTACCTTTCTTTTCCTTTACCCAACTTTTAGTAAAGTTTTCTAAAGGGATATTGAGTTCATTTGCCCAATATTCCTTTGCTTTTTCTTCATTGATATCTTCCCAAATATGCAACCGAAGTTTTATTTGGTTTTTATCAATGAGGTAATATTCTTTTAACCAATCAACAAACAACTTCTGCATTTTAACATCCGTTGTTGTTATTGCAACCTTGTATCTATTGGGGCTTGTGTATTTATCACCCTCGCACCAATACAACATAAGGCCTTATCTTTTGGTTATCATTTCCTCATATTTTTTATGAGCCCGGCGACCACTCCAGACTAGTCCACCCCGCTCTGTGTGAATTTTGAGATTGATTTACCCTTTTTAAATGTTCCTATACAACATTTTTTTCAGCAGACTGCCTGAACATTATCAAAACACACAACCGGGCATACAACACTGTTTTCCTGCCTGTATTTGTTCCCAATATATCTTACATTTTTAAGCAACTCAAAGAAATTTCCTGAAATCATTGTGTCTTTAACAGGGAAAGACATCTCCCCGTTTTTTACAGAAAATGAATTAATCACTGGAAGAGAGAAATCACCGGATACTGGATTGACTGTGTGTTCTCCAATAACATTAGTGACATAAAGCCCGTTTTTAACATCTTTTACTATTTCTTCAAAGCTTATGTCTCCTTTTTTTATTATAAAATTAGTTTCTTCTACTGAAGGGCGTGAACTTATTGAACCGCAGTTTCCAGTACTTTCTTTATTTTCTTTTAAAGCAGTGTATGTGTCATACATAAAATTTCTTATAACTCCTTTATCAATAAGAACTGTTTTCTGCTGGGGAACGCCTTCACTGTCCCTTGACGATGTAAAAAGCCCGTTTTCCATTAAACCATTGTCAATTATTGTTATTTTTTCATCCATTACTTTTTCACCCATCTTCTCTGCAAAAACAGAACGCTTTTTCTGGACATTGTATCCTGAAAGAGAACCCACCAAACACGCAGACACAAGGGATGAAAAAGCATAGTAATCCATTATCACGCTTGTTTTTACGGTTTTGTATTTTTTAGGGTTAAGTGAATTTATGCAGAGTTCTGACGCTTTTTCAGCAATTTCTCTTGGCTTGAACATGTTAAATGAACTGTGAGATTCAAATGCATTTGTTCCTCCGCACTTAACGCTCAATGAAGCTGATAATAAACCGGATTCTTCATTGTTGTAGATATTGTTTGAATTCATAAGAAATAAATTAGAATTGCCCTGGCTTATTGAAATGTCTTCAATTGATATTCTTTTATCATATTTTTTAGCTGAATTTATCAGTTCGTCTGAGAACTTAATTAAGTTATCTGAACTTATTAATTTAAGAAACTGTTTTTTTACAGGAAAAGCTTTTTTAAGCTCTGGAATTGACTTAAAATCTTTGTCAGGATTTGATATTTTTGCAAGAGTGTAAGCATCATCAAGGCATTTTTTCCATTCTTCAGGAGATGAGATGCTTACACCACATCTTCCGTCTTTAAGTGTTATCCTTATTCTTAATTCATCAAGACTAAGGTTTTTGACATTTCTTACAAGTTCATTTTCATATTCAAGTTCAGAGCTTTTTTGTACAGCAACTCCTGCTTCAACATATCCTAATTTATTACCTTCATTAATTATTTTTTTAAGAAGTTCTTTCACTGCACACCTCCGATAAGGCATTTTAAAAGCCTGATACTAGGACATTTAGACTGAACAGGCACATATGCGCCTGCTTTTCCACATCTTGAAGCAGACCAATCCATTATCTGTTTGTCAGTGCAGGCATCAATTTCATTTAGTATTGTTTTTGTGTTTCCCATTAAACACGCACCTTTTATTGTTTCATCAGTTAGTTCCCCGTTTCTGATTATAATGCCTTCTGATGCTTCAAAAGTAAAATCTCCTTTTAGAGTGTCAGTGCAACCATTCGAACAACCTTTTAGAAAAATACCTTCTTTGGTGTCTTTAATCAGTTCATCAGTTTTCCAGGTTCCGGAATTAACTACTGTAATCGACATTCTTGGTATTGGATTCCCGGTTATATTCTCTTTTCTTCCATTGCCAGTAGGTTCAACACCCATTCTTGTGGCTGTTTCAACAGAGTGCATATAATTTTCAAGAACCCCATTTTTTATTAAACATAATTTTCCTGATTTTATTCCTTCATCATCATATTCATAATTTCCAGTTGATTCTTTTTCCTCAATCGGACTGTCATAAACGTTAACATATTCAGCCCCTATCTTTTTTCCTATCCTGTTTTTGAATACTGAGTTATTCTGAAGCACTGCATCAGCTTCACAAGCATGTCCGATTGCTTCATGAAAAAATGTCCCGGCCATAATGCTGTCCATGATAACTTTAAATTTTCCAGCAGGAGCTGGTTTTGAACTTAAAAGTTTTTTTGCTTTGTTGACCGCATTTTGGTACATTGAAAAATCAAGAGAATCAATAAACTCATACCCCTGCTTTTTCCCCAAAGATTCATAACCAATTTCAACCTTTTCACCTTGCTTTGCAAATACAACACATTTAGCATATGAATAAGTTCTTTCAAAACTTACATCAGAGCCGAATGAGTTTACAAGATGCGAATTTATATTTGAAAATGAATATGCAAGAGACGCGCTTTTGATTTTATCATCTTTTTTTATCTCTTTTTCAATAACCATGAGATTTTTTATTTTTTCTTTTTTGTCAATATCAAACGGATTTTTTCTGCACAATGATTTTTCATCCCCTTTAATCGGGTTTAACTCAAATTTTTTTATTTTGAATTTGTTTGTTTTTGATAGAAATTTGGCATTTTCTACAGCCTTCATGATTGTTTTTTCAACGCTTTCATTGTTTGATGCTGAAAATCCCCAAGCACCTTTAAATAATGCTCTTACACTATGCCCATTTCCAAAAGAAGAACTTGTATTTGTCAAGCCGTCATTAAGTGATATCGCTTCATTTCTTGAACTTCTTAAGTTTAATTCAAGAAAATCAAGATTTTCAGAATATTTTTTGATAATTTTTTGCAAATCCATTAGTATGTATATTCATGAGCCATTATTTAAAATGTTTTGCACAGAACTCATTTTATTCAGTGCTTTAGAAGATTATTTATAATGTTTTTACATAAATTAAATTATGGGTGAAAAGTATGTTAATTTCAGATGTTACAAACTTCTCCAAAGTGATTTTGATGCACTGAAAAGTATTGTTGAAAACATCCCTGGAATGACTATGGAATCACTTTTGTCTATGGATGAAACAAAAGAATACATTTCATGGAAAAATTTTGCGGAAAAATTTTGCCTTCATTTTGACGCCGGAACGTCCAAAAAACTTGCATATAATGTGAAAGAGGGCATTTTAATACTTGCAAAGGGATTACGGGAATTATATACAGAAACTTACAATCAAAAATTAAAAGACATACTTAATGAGTCTGATTTTGAATCCCTCGCAACAGAACTATCAGATAAGCTTGATGCAAATAAAATAAAGAGCAGGCTTATAGAATCAATGGAAATAATAAACAGAACCACAAGAAATCTGGATAAATGCAGAAATCCGGATTATATGGAAATTGATAAGGTTGAACTTTCTGAGTTTATGCACAGAAAAAAATACGGAAGACCTGATAAATCTGATGTTGATTCTTTTTCCCACAGTGACACTTACACTTCAAAAGCCTGCAAAATTCTTGGGGATCATGATTCTTTTTTATCACATCTCCTAAGAAGCACATTTGTCAACTGCTTCAGAGGCGAATTTAATTCAGCCAGTCCAGAAAAACATAGACTATATTTTGATGCTGAAAACGGCAGAATAAAAACAATTTATCTTAAATCCTGCGGTTTGACTTCAATACCAGAAGGAATAAGTTCTCTTGATTGTCTTGAAACACTTGTTTTATACAGAAATCACATAAAAGAAGTTGATAACATTTCCGGGCTTAAAAATTTAACTTACCTTAATATATATGGAAACAGAATTTTTGTTCTGAGGGGTTTGCCTGAGCAACTTGAGGATAAATTAAAACTTCGTGAAATGGAAAGAGAGGATTTTCTTGAATTTGACAACGGAACAATAATATTAAGCGACGATTATTTTAACCTTTCAGAACCGCAGCTTAACGCTTTCAGAAAAATGCTTGGGCATATAAGAAGCCATTATATGAAAGGGAAAAAATTTGACGTAAAAATAAAAAACAGCAATCTGACTGAACTGGTAATAAATTATCCCATAACAAAAATCCCGGATGAAATTACGGAATTCGCTTCACTTGAAAAGCTGAATCTATTTTACTGCAGAATTAAGGACATAAGTAAGTTAAAAGAATTAAACAGTCTTAACTCATTAAATCTTGATTATACTCTTGTTGATGATGTAACCCCATTATGTTCTAAACCTCTTGAGGAACTTCATCTGTGCAATATAATTTCTGAAAAAACATTTAATGAAACGCGTGAAAAAAGAGTTTCTCAGTATGAAAGGACAATAGAAAGAAATATGGACGACCCTTTGTTTTTCAGATGTAGTGAGCACATACCTTCAAAGATACTATCAGAGCTTGACCCGCGTATTACTGACAACCCAGAGGATTATGCGGTTAAAATCAAAGGCATTAGTGAGCTGTCTGTAAAAAAACTTTTTGTAAATGACAGGCTTGTTGAAGCAAACAAGGAAAGCATTGAACTGCTGAATAAAAAGGGGACTGAAATAATTACAGTTAAAACACCCGTACATGATATTAATGAAATATCTTCTTATGTAATTGAAGTCCCTTAAAAACCAAGCATAGATGTAAAAAAATACGGGTTGATTAATGTTATTAACAGTGAAAAAAGAAAACTTGGAACAAAGGGAATGCCTTCTTTTATCATGACTTCTTTTTTATCCATTTTTTTAAGAAGTTCAATATGTTTCTTTTCAAGAGCTGTTTTAATTTTTATTAAAACCCTGTCATATTTTTTAATATCCTCTGCAATCCAGTCCCCCTCAGTTAATTGTTCAACTTTTCTTTTCTTATAAAAAAATTTTTCCTCTGCTGTTTTTGCAAATGGATAACCAAAAAATATCAGTGAAATCAGCATAACAAAGAAATAAGACTGTTTCAGGAGCCCCTGTGTGGCACCAACATACAGCCATGCAAATAAAACCATTACCGAACCAGAAGCAATTGAAGAAATTTTAATCATTCTAATTTTATTCTTCCCAATTTGTTTTATATTTTTCAGAGTTAATGCTATTGAGTATAAAATCCCATAGAACGCCCCTGCAAAAAGCAGATTCACAAGAAAGTAATGGAAATATACATCTGTTCCAAACCCTGTGAGAGCAACAGAAGCAGCGCTTATCAATTTTACGTCCCCCCCTCCCCAGAGATTTTTTTTATATATAAGGTAGGAAACTCCAAATGTAAGCGGGGCAACCATAATCATTGGGGATAAAGCAATTATATTCCCTGTCTGTACAAACCAAAGAGTTCTTACAAATCCTGCAAATAATGCAAGAAAACCAGAAATATAATCTTCAATCTCCCTTTTTTTAATATCCATAATTGAAGCAATTACAAAACATATCAATGTTGATGCAACAAGTATTAGTTCATACATGATTAATTCCATTATGTCATAATATATAAGAATTATTCAACAGGCTTTGTGAATGTTTCCTTGAAATATTTAATATTGTCTTCAAGTTTTTTAGCAAGTTTTCTGCATTCAGTTATCTTATCCTGCTCAGTTTTCTTAACATCATCAAGCTTGTCTAATGAATCATTTACTTTTTCAAGCATATCTTTGAGTTCTTTTGTTTTTCTCATAAGTTCTTTGTATTTATTGATTTTTATGAATAATCTTGGCTTTACCCTTTCTTTTTTTGGTTTTGGTTCTTCATCTTCTGGTTTATTCTCTGCTGTTTTGCTTTGTGCAGGTGTTTTAGGGGTGTCTCCTGGTTTAGGCATTGGTTCAGGAGGCTTCATCCCTGGTTCTGCTATTGGTTCATTATTAGCCATTGGTGGCGCAGGAACAATTTCTTCTTTTGGTAGCTCAGGAGTTCCTTCAGGGCTTGTCATCTGCGGTTCAGGCATAGGTTCTGCCATTGTTGGTTCAGGGAAAGCTGGTTTTTCCTGTCCTGGCTGTGGCATTGGTTCAGGAGGCTTCATCCCTGGTTCTGCAGGCGTTTCTCCTTCTCCTGGCTGTGGTAATGGGGGCAGTTCCCCTAAATCCGCCTTTTTTACAGAAGGCCCAAATGGATTTTTCTCAGGAGCATTTTCTTTACCCTTGCCCTTAATCTTGTCAAATATACCCATATTCTATTCTTTGTCTTTGTTTCCTTATTAATCTTACGCAAAATAAGGCGTTGTTCAAAAATGATAATCAAGTTCAGATTCTTAATTGATTAATTCAATCCTTACAAGTGCTCGTCAAGACGTTTATGTTTTCAACAATATCTTCAAGACTGTTTTTCATAACTTAAAAATTATGTTTAAAAATTGGTGAAGAGTATTATGTAATATGAAAAAAGCACTTTTTTACACAAAAAAAGGAGATAAAATCCAATGCAATTTATGTCCGAATAAGTGTTTAATTCTAAAAGAAAAAACAGGATTCTGCAGAGTTAGAAAAAACACAAGAGGAAATCTTTATTCACTGAATTACGGCAAATTAACAGCAGTGAATATTGACCCGATTGAAAAGAAACCTCTTTATCATTTCCTTCCAGGCAGTGAAACATTGAGTATAGGAACTTTTGGATGTAATTTTACATGTCCTTACTGCTGTAATTGGAATATATCCAAGGAATTTATTGAAACTGAGAATTATGTTTCTTCTTCATCTGTTGTTAAAAAAGCAAAAACACTGAATACTCCTTCAATAGCATATACTTACAATGAACCAACAATATTCTATGAATATGCTTATGATACTTCTAAGATTGCAAAAAAATCAAATATTAAAAATATCTTTGTAACAAATGGATATATATCTCCTGAACCTGCAAGAAAAATCTCAAAGTTTCTTGATGCAACTGTTGTAAATCTCAAGGGATTTAATGAAAAATTTTACAATCAATACTGCACAGGACATTTGGACAGCGTTCTTAACGCAGTTAAGGAATACAAAAAGAACAAGCTTTGGATTGAAATTTCAAATCTGACTATACCAAAAAGAAATGACAGCAAAGAAGAACTAAAAGAAATGTGTGAGTGGATAATTAAAAATTTAGGCGAAAACACGCCTTTCCATTTGATTGGCTTTTTTCCTTCATATAAAATGACTGGAGAAAGTCCTGCAACAGAAACATCGCTTGAAAAAGCAAGAAGAACAGCTGTTAAATCAGGGCTTAATTATGTTTATTCAAGAACAAAAAACGGATTTGATACAAAATGCCCAAAATGCAATTCAACTGTTATTGAAAGAAGCTTATATAATTTTTACCTGACAAGCAATAAATTAGAAAACAGGAGCTGTTTCAAATGCGGAGAAAAATTACCTTTTGTGTTATAACCTCTTTGTTGTTTTCATTAGGTTATTGTGCAAATTTTGAAACAA
>JAQUSD010000020.1 GCA_028715295.1 Candidatus Nanoarchaeia archaeon | reverse complement strand
ATTGTTCCTGCAACCACATTAGCCATTGCCCCAACCCTCATTGCTTCATAAAGACTTATTGCCTCCTTGCTTCTTATTTCCCCCATTATAAGGCATGAATCCCCAAGTCTAAGTGCTGAACGCACCTCGTCTTCTGCTGAATGTTCTCCGCTTTCAGAAGATAAAGCACTTCTTACCTTAAGAGGTATTATGTTGAAGTTTAAATCCCTCATGTATGTTGTAGGGAGTTCAAGCGTGTCTTCAATAGTAATAATTCTGTGGTTTCTTAATATTTCAACCATTGCAGAACCAAGCAAAGATGTTTTTCCAGTTCCTCTTGTTCCTGCAACAAGCATTGAACGGTTTCCATCAATAAGGAAAGAAAGAACGCCTGTTGCTATTGGTGAAATCATGCCTGTTTTCATAAATAAAGGCAAAGTCCATGGTTTTTCCCTGTGTCTTCTGAAAACATATGAAAGCCCAAAAGAACTAAGAGGTTCCTGTATTATTGCAACTCTTGATCTTGCAATACCTGGAAGTATAAGTTCGGTATCAAGAACAGGGTTTGCCTCGTCAAGCGGACGTCCTGAAAGCATTCTGAATCTTGAAGCCCATGCATCAGCATCTTTGATATTCGCAACAATGTTAGTAATACATTCACCATAATCAGCATGTTTTACAATTATCGGCACTCTTCCAGCAGGTCCATTTACATAGATATCTTCAATTTTACTGTCAAGAAGGAGCACTTCAATTAATCCAAAACCAACTGTCAACCTCACAAGTATTGCTGCAAGTTTTTTTATTGCTTCATAACTTATTTTTATATTGTCTGATTTTGAAATCTGCTCAACTAAGTCATGGGCTATATTTGCAAAAACATCCCTCATTCTTGAAGGGTCTATGAATTCCCTTGCTTTTGGTTTGTATTTTACAAGAATCTCTCTTGCCTTGTTAAGGATAATATACTCGTCTTCATTCAGCCTGTATTCTTCAGGCATAATGTGATACTGGTAAGTTATTTTATCAGGAACCCTGTAAATTGAAACATCAACATTTCCCTTGAGGGAATAATGGTCTATTTCTTCACCTCTTAATGGTGGTTCGGCCATAAGTCTTGTATACATGAAATTCGGCTTAATCATTGGTTCAAAAATTTCCCTGTAAAGTGAACGTTCTCCTATTTCATGTCCTGCAAGTTTTTTTTCAACAAGCTGTATTAATGCTGTTTTTTCAAGGTGTTTTTCAATATATTCAAGAATTTTAACAAAATCAGAATATCCTTTTGTTTTTTCAGGCTTTGATTCAGACTGCATAAGTATTTTCTGTCTTCTTATTTCCCTTAATGTTTCAACATATGCTCCGATAGGGTCTTTTTTAAGCAAATCTTCAATAATTCTCTTTAAGGTTGCCTGTCTTGAAGCGCTTTCTGCGTCTGGAGTTCTGCTCAGGTAATATGATGTTAGTTTTTTTTCTTTTACAAAATTAATATATAAATCCCTTATTTCATTTAGAATCTTAACTTGTTCAAAAGGGTAAACATAATTTCTGTCGGCTGAAAACGTTAGTGTTGTGACATGTCCTACTTCAATAAGAATGTCCAATACTTTTGACATCCACATTTCATTGTTTTCCAAATCAGGGTAATAAACATATTTTGAACAGTCTATTCTAAGGTTTATCTCTGAATCTTCTCTTTCCAATGTGTAAAATTTTTCAGTATCTCCCTCCGCCATAATATAAATTAAGTGTATTTCATATAATAAAATCTTTTGCAATTAATTCGAAACTAATTTAAAAATAGGATAACAATAATTAACTGATAGAATTGGCGGAAGAACAAAAACCACAGCAGAATCCCCTTGCTTTTATTTCGCAGAAACTCAGTGAAGTAAGCAGGAGGGTAAGGATTCTTGAAGAAAAAACAAACAGCATAAGTGATAAAATTTCGATAACTGACAGCACTCTTCTAAAGAACACTCAGGCGTTCAGAGAGGACATAACAGAAATAAATATATCTATAAAAGAACTAACAAAAGAATTAGAAACACTTAAAGAGACAAGCCGTAGAGTAATAAAACAGATGGATATGTTTGTGCTCAAAAGAGATTTCAGCGTGCTTGAAAAATATATAGATATAATCAATCCAACAAAAATGATGTCAAAAGAAGACATTGTTAAAATAGTTCGTGATGAATTAAGGGGTATAAAACAATGAAAATTGGCAGTTTATTCAAAAAAGAAGGAAATCTTCCGGGCTCTGCAGGAATTCCTGTTAATGAAGTTATGCAGTTGAAAAAACAAGGACTTAGTTCTGATAAAATAGTTGAAGAACTTAAACAAATGGGTTTTACATTAACCCAGATAAGAGATGCAATGGCGCAGGCTGAGATAAAAGGACAGGTTAATAATGCATCTAAGGGAAATTATGACAATGCAGGGCTACCTCCAATGCCTCCTGCTCCTGATGATGAGTCAGGACTTCCAAGTCCGGACAGTTTAAGAGCACCAGATATGGCTCCAAATGCACCTTCTGCAAATCCTCCTGAAGGCAGGGGTGTTGTAAATTCTGCTCCTGGAGAAGGCCCTCTTGATATGCCTGAAATACCAATGGGAGGAGTAAAACCTTCGACTGAACAGCTAAAACCATTACAGATGGAAGAAGAAAAACCCAGTGTTGGCGGTGTCAGTCATGAAAAAATAGAAGGGCTTATTGAAGCAATTGTTGAAGAAAAATGGGAGGATATTGAAGCAGGGATAATGGAAATAACGGATTGGAAAGACAAAATAACCTCAAAGATGGAAGAACTTGAAAAGAAGATGTCTTCATTGGAAATCCAGATGGTGGATATAGATAAAAAAGCAACTGTAAAAACTGAAAAATATGAAAAAACAATTGAAGAAGTCAATGTTCAGATGGGTGCTTTTGAAAGAGCGATGAGGGATGTTGTTCCTGCTCTTGTCGGTGGAATAAAAGAACTCAGAGATGTGGTAATAGAAGCAAAAAGACAGAGGAAACAGCCACCTGTTGAATAAAATTTGTTAAAAAAATTTATTTTTTAATCTATTGGTATTTTGCTATTGCATATGTTGCTACTGCAAATATAACAAGCATTATTATCATACTGAAAACTTTTGGGTCTCTGAAACCCAATATAATTTGTTCTCCCCAAGGGAGTTTTGTCCAGTCCCCCACTGTTTCATTTGTTGATATCGCGTCTGAACCAAGTCCAATCCCTTGTATTTCGTCCCCTGTTATTGAACCCAAAGCTACAAGGAAAAGAACAAGCAGGAAAGCAAAAATCATAAGATAAGCTGGAGGAGACCTTATTATGTTTTTTCCGCTGAATCCAAAGAAGATGAATATGAACACCATCATTATTATTATAATGAAGAATACTGTATAAGACGGCAAAAGTGAATTTAAGAATGAACGTGCACTTTCATTTAAAGCAATCATCATTGCTATTACAAATGCAACAACAACATTTACAGACTGCCTTTCCCCTAAAAATTTTGTCTTGACAAGCATGCCGTAAACTATTGCAAAAACAACTAAAAAAGGAAGTAGAACATCAAATATCCCTGTGCCTTTAACTAATCCAATTGCTTCATTGAAAGTCTGTGTTTCATTCACCATTTCAACCACTTATGCTGACGGAGAGCCTCCTTTCTTTTTAAATGCACTCCATGCAATCCATATAAAGCTCAAAACAAAAAACATGATTACTACAAGCGAAATGTCTTTTGGAGTGAATGTCAATATACCAATATCATAAGAACTTAATAAACCTGTTGATTGCTCCTGAACTTCTGCTGAACTAATAAACAGCCATATCAAGACAACAAGTATGATTAAAACAATTCCAAGCTTTGGCATGTTCTGTGTAAATTTCTCTGTATTTGGGGATATTAAAGCCAATGTGAACAAGAGGACAAGAACAATTATCATGATTATTCCTGCACCAGGCAGAGTAAATGAAATAATGCTTGAAACCTCGGGGGATATTGCAACAACAAATGCAAAAACAAGTGAGATTATCAATGGGACTGCATTTCCTCCTGATTTTGACTTGAAAATCTCCATTTTTTTTAATATTGCGTAGGAGACTGCAAATATTATTATAAAAACTGCAAAAAATGTTATTGGGTTTACACCCATGGCTGATTGAATTGCTTCAAATCCTCTTGCAAAAAGTCCGTCTGCCATTTTACTACAACTCAGCTTTTTTTAACTATAAGTGCAATGATAACCCCAAAAACAATAAGCATTACAATTAGAGTGATATCTTCTGGGGTGATATAGCTTGCTATATCAGAGAATGTGCTTGAAACATCCTGTCCAATGGGGGATTCTGTATTCAGAATTCCAGTTCCTATCAAAGCAGCGACTGTTACTCCAACTATTGCAACTATAATCCCTATTGCTTTTAAAAGCTGGGAACCCTTGTCCTTTCCTTCCATAATTTCCTTTATATCTTTCCCAAAAACCAAAGTGGCTGTCATTAAGAAGAATACAATGAAAACAACCCATATGCCTAATTGTTCCATAAAACCTGTTATTAAACCAACCATTTTAGTTGCTGCTGTAACCATCATTGCAAGAGAAAATGCTACTATTGAATTTATACCAGTCCCCTTATCACCGAAAAGTTTTGTTTTCTGTAAAGCACCAAAAGTCACTGCG
Organism: Candidatus Nanoarchaeia archaeon; assembly: GCA_028715295.1. Lineage (GTDB taxonomy): Archaea > Nanobdellota > Nanobdellia > JAQUSD01 > JAQUSD01 > JAQUSD01. The sequence continues at coordinate 8,276 of JAQUSD010000020.1, read as the reverse complement.
AAAATAAGAAGGAAAGGGAGGATTACATCAAAGAAACCCATATCTTTCAAAATTTGAATTGCTGATGACAAAGGAGGCACTTCTTCAACAACAAGTCCGGTTGGAATTCCAATACCCATAGTATATTAATTTGCTTGTCAGGTTTTTATAAGTTTCGAAATAATCAGTGCAGGTTAACTAAAGACATGGAAGTTATCTCATTTACAAAATCCTTCTGTTTTTGAGAGGTTTTAATAACATCTTTTCCAGTCAGCAGAGTTATTAAATCACCTAAAATTTTTTCAGCACTGAAAAATACAATTGCGAATGTCTTAAAAGAACTTATGGATTTTAAAACAGATTTTTCAATAAGTGATGAAAATTCCTTAAGATGCTTTTCAAGAGCAGAATGTTTTTCAGAATTCTTATATTTTTTATTGTTTGCCCATGATGAAATGATTTCTCTTATCTTTGCTGAATTAGTTTCTATATTACTCCCAAAATCAATCCCCTCATAATAGGATATGAACTCCATTACAAATGAAAGAACATGCACATTCCTGTTCTTATTTACAAGGTGTGTGAGTTCTCTTATTTCTTTATGTGTATTTTTAATCATTTTTGAGCGTTCATAAAATTCCTTCTTTACATGTTCTAGGCTGTTTTCATTGCTTTCAGGATGTGATACTTCTGTATTGCTTTTTGCTAGAAATGCTTTCATCTCTTCATTAAAAACCTCTCTGCCTCGCTCCATTAATGAAGCCATTTTATCAACAAGTCTTTCCTCTTCCTCCTTTAATATTTTTATTTCTGATTTGGTTTTTTCAAGTTCATTTTTCTTTGCCTCAAGCCCCTTATCATTTACTTTTTTCTTAATTTCACCTTCGTTTGAAGCTGAAAGTTTCTTTTCTTCTGTTGAGCCAACTCTTTGTATTTCTGCTTCAATATCCCTGCTTTTTCCTCTTAATTTTGTTCTTTCCTTGATGTTATGCCTTTGCTTTTCCCAAACACCTATTATTTCTTCAAAAATTTCAAGGGATTTTTCCATTCTTTCGGATGAATCACCTGCCTGCTTTATTCTTGAAATAAGTTCTGATGCAAGCTCTTCAGCAGTATGGGAGCTGAATTTTTTAAGGCTTGACACAATGTCTGAATCAACTGCTTTTAAAAGTTCCAGCCCTTTTCTAAGCTTTTCTCCTGAAACTAAATCCATTTTAGCAAGTATAAATGGAGCGTTATTATAAGTTTCTTTGTATATCTCTCTCATGTATTTTTTAGCTTCTGAAACATGTTTTATGACGTCTCTTTTATGGGCCCATGCAATGAATCTTGAAATCCTTATCCACCCCTCCTCTTTTTTTATAAGTTCCTTCATTTCATTGTATGCGAGTGAATTGCTGTGTTCAATAACTCTCTGCAGATATTCAGAAATTTCTTTCTTGTATTCGTCAAGCCCTTTATCAAGTTTCTTTGCAAATATTATAAGTTCATCAGTGTAGTTCATCAAAGTTCTGAAATGGTTTGAAAATGTTTTTGCTTTTAAAGACATCTCATCTACCTGTTTAAGAGAATTTTTTATGCTGGTTATAAAAACTTCTTTCATTTTTTCTTTTGCGTCAGGGCTTGCTTTTTCAAAGTCATTGTATGCTATTCTCAATGGCTCCAAATCCTGAAGTTTTTTCAAAAGAGATTCTCTTCTTCTTCCAAGTTCTGAAGATTCCCATTCACCAATCGGATTACCAAGAATCTCAGTCTCTAACTTTGCTGACTCCATTGCCATGCCTTTGACAAAAAGATTATTCTGTCTTTCAGAATACCTTATAAGTTCCTTGTGGTCTATTTTTTTAATTTCATCTTTGTTTAACTCAGTAATTGATGAAATTATTTCTGCTCTTAGTGAATTAAATGCTGTGCAAAGCGCCTTATACAATTCTTCCTTCTCTGCTATTTTTGAAATACCAACAATAATTTTGTTTAATATTATTTCCCCAAGCTGGTTATAGAACTTCTTTTCATCTTCACTCATGCCCTTTAAATCTTTTGAGAATATTTTTACTGATTTTATTACTATTTCAGCTTTATCAGATGATACTTTTCTGCTTAGTTCTTTAAAATAAGATTGTACAGAAGATTTTGTTTTATTGTATTCCTTTGGATTTCCTATATCCTTTATACCTCTTATTGTTGCCTGAAGATTAAGGAAATTATTCTCAAAATCATGAAGAGACTGGATAGACTTGTCAAAGTCTTTTTTCAGATGTTTTTTATCCTTGAGAAGGGATTCATTTGCCTTTATACTTAATTCATTTAGCTCTTTTATGTGATAATTGAATTCTTCTGTTAATTTTTTGAATTTTTTAATAATTTCTGCTATTTCTTTTAAATTTAAAGAGTATTTTTCTGAAATCGCGCTTCTTTTAGCAGTTTCTTTTTCAAAAATAAGCAATGCTTCTGAAAAAGAATTACTGAATCTCGAAAGAGAATCTGAGAAGTTATTTATTATCCCTCCTTTTGAAGTTACTTTTATTGTTCCATATTCTGATTCAACCCCCAGTATCCTCGATTTATCATCACTCTTGACAAGAGAGATAATTTCTCCAATAACTTCTTTGTTTATTTTATAGGTTAATTCTATTGTTTCTTTTTCAATTGTGTCAAGAGATTTGTAATACCTTTCCTGCAAATGCTGTATGTCTCTTATTTCCTTTTTTCCATCTTCAATAATGTCCTTTGCAATTTTCTTTTCATTTAGAAATTCTCCAGCTTCTTTTTTGAGAACATCAAGAAGTTCATCATAACGGTTGAACTGTTTTTTTATCTCTTCTATTTTTCTTGTTATTATTTTTTTATTTTCGGGGATTCCCTCTTCAATATCTGAAAACTTTTCAATTCTTGCAATAAGAATCCTGATTTCCTTAAGGATATAATCCCAAAGCTCCATATTGAGCTTGATTATTTCTGTTTCATGCATTTCTCTTTCTTCAAGTTCTTTTAGTTTTTTTGATGCTCCGGAAGTAATATACTCAAAAATTTCTTCTGTATAATTAATAATTTTCATGAGGAATAATTCAGCATCGACAACATTTTTTTGGAATTCATTTTTATTTTTCAAAAGAAAATCTTTTGATATTTTATCACGGGCGTCCTGAAGTGAGTTTATATAACTTTGAACCTTCTGCCTGTCAGTTGTTTTTATATTTTCAAGAGGGGGGATGATTATATTGATAAGCTCCACTTCTTTGCTTAAAATTTCATAAATAATTTGAGAAATATCTTTCTCCTGCTGGGAGTATATTTCTGACATTTCCTTTTTGATATCATTAACCTGGGAGAGTAATTCTGATTCTCTGCTCAGGAAGGGGATTTTAAAAGTTCTTTTCACATCTATTTTTGATTTTAATTCCTTAAAATATCTGATTTCATCATATTCCTTGAAGTATTTCTTAACTATGGTATTCGCTATTTAAATCACCCCTCAATTCCTTTTCTTCTACATTACGTAATCCATATATATTTCCGTTTTTTATTCTTGCTATTGTGGCTGTATTTCTGATTAAATAATCTGCTGACATGTGAAGCAATATTGCTAATTTTATATATTTCCTCTGGTATGCCTGCTGTGTCTGTGAAGCATTTTTGGCCGTTACATCCTTGCTGTATTCTTCTGTCAAATAATATATTACTCCAACCCTTACAAAGTTTATGAAATATGCATAAAGAAGTTTCTGAAACAATATTGAAACTGGAATGTCCCATGCTTCCTTTCCAAATTTGTTTCCATAGCTGAATGAATCTCCTGAGATGTTATAATTGCCGTATTTGTAACTTTCAATTTTAGTGTCTCCCCCTATTTTTGTTATACCTAATTGTTTTAGGTTTTCATAGTTTGAAAATTTAGACAAGTCACTGCTTGAAGGTGTGAAAATTTCCCTTATAATGCTGTCTTTGTCCTCCTCCCCAAATATTAATAGCATGCATTTATGATATACCTTTTTGTATGTGGGATTTGTTTGCTGTATTCCATCAAGAGTAGTTATTGCCTGAGAAATATACTTATTAGAGTATTCTATTTTTTCTTTAAGAAGTTTTGTTAAATTGAATATTGCTTTTATTATATTAACTGCGTTCGGAATATGAGGACGGTCATATCTTGAAAATGTTTTTGTTATTGCTTCTACTTTATTTAATTCTATTTCAATATTTTTTAGATATTTTGTTATTGTCTTCAATCTCTGCAAGTCATGGCTTTCTCCATTATACTTGCTGAGTTCATCATACATTTTATGAAACTCATTTTCAACAACCTCTAACTCATTAAAAAGAAGTTCATCCGGCCATTTTTTACCAATTCTTGTTTTTATTCCTTGCGCTCCTTTTGGAAGTTTAATTATATCTTTGATTTTTTTCCAGAAATTGCTCTTAGTGAATAACTGAGGTAAATGTTTTTCATTCTTCTCTATCAGCTCATCAAGATTCTTGAAGAAATCTTCAACTGCATCAGGATTATCATTTAAACTGATTTTAAGATTATCGAGAAGCTTATCCAGTTCATCCAAAAAGTCAATTTTAAGGTTGAATATGAGATATCTTGCCTTTAATCCTGCAACAACATCTCCTTCATTCACTCTGTCAAAAAGATAAATCATATCTGTGTTTGACTTTCCTTCGTAAAGGGATTTGTATTTTTCAGACACTCCGAATTCTTCGGTTGTTTTGAATTTGTTTTTAAGGTAGTGTTCTTTTTCAAGTTCGTCCTGTTTTACTTTTATTATATCCTCAACTATTGTTTTAATTTCATCTGCATCTTTCTTATCTCTAAGAGAATCTATTTTCTGGAAAATTTTTATCAGGAATTCTTCAATAATTTTTGATTCGGTTCCGAATCTTATGATGTCTTCAGATATTCCAAGTGCATACATCTTAAGCAGTCTCTCAATTTCCTGCTTATTCAAATCAAGCTCTTTCTTTAATGAACTTTCAATGTCTTTCTTTAATCCCTCAATATCCTTTTTTGTTACTGCTTGTGCTTCTGCTTTGGCTTTTTTAACAATTGCAGGAAGTTCACTGTAAATTACAGAAATGTCATTTATGAAATAATCAAAATCCTTTAAAAATTCTTTAATAGCGTCTCCATAATTTCCAGGTAAGTTCTTTATACTTTTAATCGTTGCGTCTACAAGGGACAATGTTTTCTTTGTATTCAAATATTGTTTTAAGTCATTCCCATACTGCGTCCTGACTTCTCCGGAAAGAAGAGGGAAGAAAAAATCCTCCATTATGTTAAATTCATAAGTGCCTTTTGCAGTCTCAGGAATTTCAGACAGGCTTACTGTTTCAGGATTTGGAATTAATTTTTTGGCCTGAATAAGATACCTTAATGCATCTCCTGCTTTTGGGGAATAAATTGCCTTGTATATGTTATCCATAACTTCATAAACTGTCTTTTCTTTATCTTTGAACTGCTGTTTAACAGCATCCTTTGATTTTCCTAAAATCCTTGATAAGAAGGGGATTGATGCTTTTTCCACGAATTCTCCTGGAAGATTTATAAATAAAACATACTCCTCACCATCGATTTTAACAGCAGGATTTATCCTGTAATTATCTCTGTTTGCAAGGGTTTCCCTGTCAGCACTGAAATATTTCACTTTTTCAACCTTTGCTGAGCCACTGATTGCTTCATCAGCAGACATGAGAGTCAGTATATGTCCATCAGAAAGTTTGCTCCTATTTTCACTGTTTAGTGCTATGCCATTGAATAAACCTGAAGGGCGCCCTAAGAAGGCATCAAGTTCCTTGAATTCAGTTTTAATCTTAAACTCATGCTTCCTGCCATCGGTAGTTATATCATAATATTCAGAAAGTTTCAGTCTTATTGTCTTTTTAAATGACACGTTAATAAGCTCTTCTGACTTAAAGATTCCAAAACTGTTTAAGTTATTCCTCACTAAACCTTTATCAACAACATATACCCCTGCTAAGGTGAGATTTTTCTGATTATATACAACAGGAAACATTGAAAGGTTTCCTATAATTGTAAAATTACCCAGCTCACTTATTTCCTTTATAATCCTGCTTTTATTTCTGTTAAATGCCTTTATAACCTCATCTTTATATGGTAGTGAATCTGGTATTGCTTTTATTATGCCATCGTCTCCATAAATCAAATCCAGAAGTTTTTTCTGCTGTTCCTCATTTGATACTTTTGATTTTTCCTTTTCTTTTTCCTCTTTAATTTTTTTAAGCTGTTTGATTATTTCCTTTGCTTCTTCTTCCACTTTGTTAAGCTCTTCTGTTTCCCTGAGATTTTTCCTTGCCAGAAGATTTTCAGTATTCAGTCTCATCCATGAAAAAATATTTTCTTTTACAAAAGTTTTCTCGCTTTTAATCCTCATTAAGTCAATGACGACGTTGCCTATGTTTGAATGGATCAAGGGTTTAATTCCTAAGTTTGCAAATATTTTGTAATATTCTGCCCCAATACCCCCCTTGGGGATATTTTGATTTGCTTCAGATTGAATGCCTTTGATATCTTCAACAAAAGCTCGTGAAGTGCTTATTTGAGCGCTGGGGTTTTTTCTATTGAGCGAATCAGCTATGTTATCAAGGTGCAGACTAAGTGTAGTTGAGAGGGACTGTACTTCACTCCCTTCCTCTTTTGTCTTTGCTTCAGGAAGGTAAAATAAATCTTTTATGTCCGACACAAGCTCAGATGTCCTCGCTATTGTATCTTGTTTTACTGAAGTTTCTCCAATGAATATTAATTTAAGTATGATGTTGTATGCCTGAACAAGGAGAGGGTATTCTTTTACCTCATCATAATAAGTGTGCTGTTCTGCTTTTTCTGTTAATTCATCAATTGCTTTTTTTATTTCTATGAAGAATTCTGAAAGTTTGTCTGTGTTCTTCATACTTGTTTTATTTGTTTCTATAAGTTTAAGCATATTTTCAAGTTCTGACTTTGCTTTTTCAAGATTATTGTCAAATATTGCATTGAAAATTATTTCTTTTGTATTTTCAAGTTCTTTCTGAACAAACAATAAGGCGCTTATGTCCTTTAGTTCCTTAATATCTGTTGTTTTAAGTTCTTCAAGAAGTTCTTTCACTTCCTTTATGTCTGCATTTCCTTCTGTGATTAGTTTCTCTAATCCAGGGAGTATTCCTTCAAAAAGAATATCAAGACGTTGTTTAACTGCTTCTGAATCAGATGATTCTTTAATAACCTGAATTTTTTCAATAAGTTCTTTTATTTCTGTCAAAGTAATTTTCTCGTCCTTTCCTTTAATCTCTTTAAGTAAACTTTTAGCTTCATCCTCTATTTTTTTAAGCATTTTATCTGTGCTTTCATCTATTTTCTGATTTAATTTTTTGAATTCTTCAAATTTGGCTTTCTCTTTCCTGAACTCCTGCCATACAGAATATGCATAAGGTGCTTCAGGAGCTATTTGCAATAATTTTTCATTTATTTCTGAGAATAATTTTTCCAGTGATGCCTGAAATTTTTTGTTATCCTTCTCTTTAGAAACGTCATCTGCAGAGAGACTTGTCTTTAAGTCTGTAAGCATTCTTCCAAGTTCCTTAACCCCTTTTACATCCTTGGATATCACTGTTTCTCCTCCTTCAGAAGTTCCTCAATCTGATTATCTATTGTAGTTATTCTTGTCTTCTCGTTTTTAGTATAAAGTTCAAATAGTTCTGAGAAAATAATATTAAGTCGGTCTTTTACTTCAAGTTCTGTTGCTATTTTTCTTAATAAATAAAGGCTTGTCTTAAAATCATTACTCTTCATAAGTGCATTCATATCCTCAATAAGCTGTGTTAATTGAGGAAAAAATTCTTTATCAAATTTATCAGATATGTTTTCAATTTCTTTTACAGCGTTTTCAAGTTTCTTGATAGTTTCTTCCGGAATTCCTTGTCCAGACTGATATTTCTTAACTACAGTTTCAACAACCTCTTCCATGTTTTTGTATAAAAGAGAGTCTTTTGTTTTTATCACACTCGAAATGATATTAAGAATTTTTTCTCCGTTCTGTTCAACAGAATCAAATATTCTGTTTTCAGCTTTTCTTATTCTTTTCTCAACAGCTGTTTCAAGTTTTTTAATATCTAATTCAATCTGTTCTGTCTGTTTTTTCAATTCATTTTTTATAATGTCAGGAAGTTTTTGGGTATTGTCATTTATATCCGCCACAATCAGATGTATATCATTTACCTTATTCGTAAGTTCAATAGCTTCATCATTCTGCCAGATTTTTGAAGGCAGAACATCTTCAACAACTATTCTTAATGAACCT
>JAQUSD010000003.1 GCA_028715295.1 Candidatus Nanoarchaeia archaeon | reverse complement strand
TATACCGGACACTTTTGACGAGATTAAAAAATCTGGTATTTGTTGTGATTCTTAATTATAACCGGAATTATCCATAAATGGAGAAAAAAGAAAATATGGGAAAAAGTGGTTAAGCATTAACAATATCTCAGTTCCTTTTAAACCACTTAATAAAGACATAATTGAAATCCCTGTAACCCACTTTGAATGTTTTTCTAAAATGGAGATAAAACAAAGCGTAAAAGAACTGATAAATCTTAATTGCTGTATTGTGGGTTTGTACCACCCAAATGTTAATGCCATTGGGTTAGTTGAATTTCTAAGAAACTGTAATAAAGAGGGATTGTGGAAAGCAACAATGGGTGAACTATGTTCAGAATGGGAAAAAAGAGTTAAAGCTAAAATAAACGAATACCCGCTATTAAGGGTTTTAGGCAAAATTAAAAAAGATATGGAAAAACAGATTATTAAAGTTGGAGGATGGAGTTTAATTAAAAATGAACGACATAACTAAAAAACTAAAAGAGTATTTTTTAACAATGACGGACAAAGAGGGCAGATATAAAGACCCTAATACTGGCCTATTTAGACCGCGTTCTGCTTGTGAGATAATAAAATCTCTTGATTTCCCTAAAAAAACTGAAAAAACAATGAAATGGATTTTAAAATCCCAAAACCCAAATGGGAGCTGGAACGAGATTCACCCAGATTTAGACGAAGAAAGCTGTGTTGAAACCGCTGTTGTTGGGGATATGATTTCTGAACTTTATTTTAAAATAAAAAGTAATTTGTTAAGAACAAATATACTTAAAGCAGGCAATTATATTCTATCAAAAGAATTCAGTCCGGGGTATTTTATTAAATCATATAGACATTATGCTGATGTTCTTAATGTAAATGCAACTTGTGCTTCCTTTTTGTATAAACTTTACCTTATTACAAAAAATAAAAAATACCTTGAAGCAAGGGACAGGGCAATATTTAATGTTGTAAGATATCAGTTCAAGGATGGGGCGTATCCTTATTCTTCTGAGACAAGAACATTTCCTTATGAGTGGGGGCTTGATGTTAAAGATATACACTATCATGCCTTAACACTATATTTTTTATTGAAATCTGATCCAGAACTTAAGAATAGATATCTAAAAATAAGTGCTGAAAAAGCTGTTAAGTGGCTTGCTGAATCACTTAGTAAAGATTCTTTTAAATGGGAAAAATCAAATCTAATATTCTCAATCGGTGTAACTGGCGCCTATGGTTATGCTGCTTATTGTTTTAATAAAATGAAATTTCGAAATGAATTTGAAACCTGTATAAGAATACTTAGAAAAATTCAGAATGATGATGGTTCTTTTAATCGGTTCCATAAAGGAAGTTTTAGTCAATCTACCAAAAATATCTTATCTGAAATAACAAATGATGAATTTACTTTTAGACAGAAATTGGTTAGGATGAAAAGAAAGTTTAAAAGAAATTTTATTGAAAGGAATAAAATTGTTAAAGATTTGTATTATACTTCACAAATATTTGAATGTCTTTCAAGTATTTAAAAGAGTGAATTATAAATTTCTAGTGTTTTATTTTTCATAATTTCCCAGCTATAATTCTCAACGCATCTTATCCTTGCTTTTTTACCAAGTTCTTTTCTTAATTTTTGGGAATATGCTAATTTTTTAATTGCTTCTTTTATTCCATCAATTCCTTTTCTGCTAAGTGTTTCTTTTTTAACCCATTCAGATTTGTTTTCATGAGTAAAATCATCAACTATTATACCGGCGTCTGCTACCACATTAGGTATGTCTCCCACTTTTGTTGCAATTATTGGTTTTGCCATAGCCATTGCATCAAAAATTTTTGCGGGAATTTGTGCCTGCTCTCCCACGCCCTGTGTCTGTGGAACTGCAATAATGTCTGCTCCTGAGATTACTTTGGGGAGTTCATCAAACATTACTGATTTCATAAAAACAACAGATTTAAGCTGTGGATAAATTGAACTAACAACATCCTTATGACGTTCTTCTATATTCCCAACAAAGATACATTTTATCTTCTCACCTTCTGATACAAGTTCTTCACATGCCGCAATTAATTCACCACAACCCTTGTAAAATTTAAAAGTCCCTGTAAACATTACAACGGTTTCGTCCGGCTTAATATTATTCTTTTTCCTAAACCCATTAGGATTATACTTGGTTGAATTAAATAATTCCGTATTTATGCCCGTTGGGATATAAGTTCCTCCAAATTTATTTTTAAGAAAACTTGTGGAAACTATTTTTCTGTCAGCTATAAATGTCATTTTCTCCCAAAATTTCATCCATAGAGATTTATTCCATGCGGACTCATAATCCTCAATGTCAAGAACCAATTTCTTACGAGTCAACAATTTAGCAATAACCGAGGGCATAAAGCTTCCGGGCACAAATTTAAAACAATGGATAATATCACTATCCCTTGCATGTTTTATGACCTCTGGTATAACTTTTTTCTTATTTTTGATTGGGATATACTTTATATCTTTATCATCTTTGTAGTATGAAAAAATATCTTTGCTACAATATCCAATAACCTTTACGTCATGTTCCTTTGAAAGAAACTTTGCAAAAGGATACGTTCTTACAAGAGAATTTGCACTTAAATCCCAACATACCATCAATATCTTCAATCTCATTGCTTATAGGTTTACTGAACAGGTTTTAAAAGATTTTTGGCGAGAGTTAAAAAACATTATATATGCATACGTTTTTGATTTAAAAATGGATGTAATCAAATCAGACCAGAACAAGCTTATTTTTCTAAAGGGGATAGGATACCTTACTTTTTCAAAAATAATCCTTGTGATTCTTTCATTTTTATTCACTTATGTATGTGCAAATTATCTCGGCCCAGACAGATATGGTGTGTTTAATTATACTCTGGGTTTGATAATAACCATCCCTGGATTTATGGGCATTGACTCAATAACAAGTGCAATGACAAGATTTCTTTCTGAAAAAAGAAGCCGGGCTGTTTTTAAACGTCTTCTTTTAATATCACTTGCGATTGTATTCCCGGTTATGTTTTTTCTTTTATTTTTAAGTGATTTAATTTCATTAACAATAGGTAAAAACATAACTTTCCTTATCCAGGTTATTTCCCCTGTTGTTGTTTTTGTACCCCTCCATGACATCCTGCATGCGGTTTTGGGGAGCTTTAAACGATTCAAAAATATGGCCACATACCACATATTACAAAAATTAATTTCTCTCGGACTTGTAATGATTTTATTTTTTGGCTTTAATATGGGGATTGAGGGACTTATTATCACGACTCTTATTTCATATTCGGCGATTGTGGTGATTATGTTAATCAATGTGAAAAAGCTACCTTTTAAAGATTATTCTGAAGGCGTTGGAAAAAAGAGGGCCGGTAAGTTCATAACCCTTTCATACATAAATAATACGCTAAAACAGTTTGGCTCTTGGATTTTTATGTTCATATATGGTGCTTTTCTTTCTCCATTTGAGCTTGGGTATGCTATGCTTGCTGATAAAGCAACAATAATATTAGGTAATATTCGTGATTCGGTTTCACAAACCCTTTACCCAGTAATTTCTGAATTTGCAGACGATAAAAAAAGAGTTGAAAGATATGTGAGTGCTTCAATAAAAATGACTATATTAACTGCCATACTAACAACAGTTATTGTTATTATTTTTGGGCAAATGGTAATAGATATTCTCTTTGAAGGATTTTCACAGACTTATCCTATTGCTCTTTTGATAACAATAGCCTCTATTTTTGATTTTAGAGCAATAATAATACTTTTTACTGCAAAGGAAAGGATGGATTTGTGTATACTTAACAGAATCATCACCTTTATGTCTTATCTTATTGGCGGTTGGTTGCTTATTTTAAATTTTGGTACAATAGGTTATGGACTTACAATACTTCTTGTTTCTTTTTCGTCTGCTTTGGTTCTTGCTTTAATTGCAAAAAAACAAGGATTTAATATTGATTATGTAATTAGGTTGAGGGATATAAAAGAAAGCTATTTTTTGATTAGAAGGGCTTTAAGAAAAAGAGATGATGAAGCAACCCTTAAATAATAATATGGTTTTAGAAATGACTATGGCTATAAAAAAAACTTTGAAAAGTCTAAGTAAAGTAAATTTACCTTCAAAAAATTCAATAGCATACCATTTTTTTGCAAATGGCTATAATTTTGCTCCTAAAAATATAATGTTTGAAATAACCCACCGGTGCAATCTGAGATGTTCAACATGCTGGTGGTGGAGAAAAGAGGGTACAAAAAGTGAGAAATTCCTTAATGAAGAAATGACTTTTGAAGAAATCAAAAACTTCGTTGATGGTGTTTCAAAATATAATCCTAGATTTGTAATCACTGGCGGGGAACCATTTGTAAGGAAGGACATATACGACATAATCAAATATATAAAAAGCAAAGGAATGTACTGCGAGGTTATAACGAATGGTATCCCATTTGATCCTGAAAAAGTTGTTGAAACAGGACTTGATTCAATAGACATCTCCATTGATGGTGATGAAAAGACTTATGACAAAATAAGAGGCGAGGGTAATTTTAAAAAAGTAATAAAAAATATAAAATTACTTCAAAAAGCTAGAGAATATTCAAAACCCCCAAAGATAACTATAGGATGTACAATCTCTAAACAAAATATACATTGTCTTGATAAGGTTGTTGATATTGCACACGAGCTTAAAACAAACTTAATATACCAAAATCTTATTTTTGTGCTCCCGGAAGTTCTTGAAAAACACGAGAAAGAGCTTTTAAAAACATTCAACATACAAACTCCTCATTGGAGAGGTTATTTAATCCAGCATAAAGAGCTTCCTGATGTTGAAATGCTTACTAAAAAAATGACTTTAGTAAAACAGAAAGCAAAAGAAAAGGGGGTAAATGTATCCTATTACCCTTATGGGCTATGCGAACTAAATGATTTACAAAGGTGGTATTCTGGTGCAGATGACATATCAATTGGGAAATGTGTTCAACCATATTTCTCAGCAAGGGTGAAGCCTAATGGTGATGTTGTATCCTGCCCCAGAGTTAATTACCACATTGGGAATTTAAAAGAAAAAAGCTTTATGGATATATGGAACAACAAAAACATGAAATACTTCAGAAAACAGCTTAGAAAACAAAAAATGTTCCCTGCATGCGTAAGATGCTCAAAAGTTATGATAAAACATGATTAAAGTTGCATTGATTAAAGCAGAGGACTACTCTGAAAGTAAGAAATGTGTTGAAAGATTAATTAAGCTTCTTGATTTTAAGACTCCTGGTAAAAAAATACTTCTTAAACCAAATATGCTTGACCCATATGGTCCTGAAAAGGCGGTGACAACTCATCCTGAGATTGTAAAGGCTGTTGCGAATTATTTTTCTAAAAAAGGCGTTAAAATTTATGTCGGTGACGGCTCTGGAGGCAAGACTCCTGAAAAAACACTTACAACTTTTGAAAAAACAGGTATAAAAGACGCTGTTAAGGGTTTAGCTGAATTTACAAATTTTGATGAGGATTACGAAAGGGTTGGACTTGATAATAAAGATATTAAAAAAATCCTTATAGGTAAAAAAATAAGTGAGGCTGATTTAGTAATTAACTTATGTAAACTAAAAACCCACGTTCTTACAATAATGACTGGTGCTGTTAAAAACACGTTTGGGTGCCTTTATGGAAGTCAGAAAAAAATGGCACATATAAGATATGGTTATGCAAAATCACCTAAAAAAAATGTTGATGGTTTTTCAGAGTTTCTTGTTGATTTACACTCAAAAATAAACCCTCAATTAAATATAATGGATGGGATTCTTGCTATGGAAGGAAACGGACCTTCTGCAGGCGAGGTTATCAAAGCCAATGTTATGCTTGCAAGCACTAACGCTTTTGCTCTTGATTATGTTGCTGCAAAAATAATGGGTTTTGATCCTATGAAAATACCAACAATCAGGATAAGTATTGAAAAAGGTAAATTTATCCCCGCGGATATTGAAGTTGTGGGTGGCAGCATTGAGGATTTAAAAATGAGTTTCAAGAAACCTATTACTTACTCGCAGAATGAGGGCATTATAAAAAAGATTTTCAACGCGATATTTTCAAGTTATGTTGATGTTGATAAAAGTAGTTGTATAAAATGTGGCAAGTGCGCTATTCAGTGTCCTGCTGAAGCAATAACAATGAATGAGTACCCCAACTTTGATTATAAAAAATGCATTCTTTGCTACTGCTGTCATGAAATGTGTCCTAAAAAAGCAATAGTCATAAAAAAGAAACTTAAGTTCAAAAAATAATTTTATTTGAAATCAAAAGCATTTCCATATTTCTCTTTCAATACTCCTTTTATAAAATAATATGAGCCATATAGGTATCTATAACATGCCACAGGAACATAGACAGCAGTCTCTCTAAAAGTTAGTTTTGCTTTTGATGATTCATAAAAATATTTGAATATTGCTGGAAAAACTAAAATGGGAGATAAAATAGAACGTATTATCCTGCCTCTGAATCTGTTATACATTTTGTTCTTTACAACAAGAACCCCATCAAAATACCAGGCCCTTCTTATTTTTTTAAAATATTGCTTTATACTATCATCAAGAAAATGAACCGCGTCTGCTCTTTCATCAACAAGAATTTTTATATCATTTTCATTGCAGTATTTTGTCATTCTTGAGCAAAATTCCCAGTCGCCAAACCCATAATATGAACGTTCGTCAAACGGCTGGAAAATTTCTTTTTTGACACACAAACAAACTGAGCCGACATCCTTCCAATTTTTAGTCTGCCTTACAACAGGACTTTTAATTGGACGGTATTGATAATCATGGATTTTCTTTCTTATTGCACTAAAACCTTTTTCAGGAAAATCATGAATAACATTTGCCATTACCATACCTACATTTTTACCCTTAAAATCCTGCTTCATATTTTTGAAGAAATCTTGGCTAAGGATAATATCAGCATCCATGAAAAGAAGCACTTTCCCTTTTGCATGCTTCACACCCACATTTTTCTGGTGGAAATGCCCCTTTCTCTCGGTATGCAGAAGTTTAACATAAGGGTATTTTTTAACTATTTCAACTGTTTTGTCTGATGAACCGCAGTCTATCACTATTATTTCAACATCTTTATTTTTTCTAAAACTTAAAATACAATCTTCAATTATTCTTTCTTCATTAAGTGTGGGTATGATAGCACTGAAATAAACCATAATGTAAAACTTGTTATATATATTTAAAAATATTATGTAACTTAGATAAGGTGTGATTAAATGACATACATTTCGAGGACTATTTATATAATTGCGTTATTTTTATTTTTTGTAACCTCTTTCTCAATTATATTCGGTTATTTTGGCTTGCTTAACTTTTATTTAATTTTGGGGCTATCTATTGCAACAACTTACATTTTAAGCAGTAAGATAATAACAGGAGAAACTGAAAAAAAGGCGTATTTTTTTGCTTTTTTATTTTTATTGCCCGTGATTACAATATTTGTTTCCCTTAATTTTGTACTTCCGGATATGGGGCTTGACTGGTATACAAGGTTTTCAGCAGGAAAATTATGGGCTGAACAAAGTGCGATAGTTTCAAGGAGTTATGAATATCCTGCAGGCGTTGATGCAATTATTTCTTTTATGATACAGCCTTTTCAGAAGTATTTTGTCTTTGTTGTATTCATTTTTTCAATAGTGTTAATGTATCTTAACTATGTTGTCTTATATAAGATTACAGTTGCTATAACAAAAAAGCCGTCTTTAAAACCGCTTTTTTTATACGGTCTTTCTATTTTTCCATTTTGGATAATTGAACAGGGATATCTCCCATTCTTATTCGGTAGTTTTTTTTTCATTGTATTTATGCTTGCAATAAAAGAGTATGAAAATTTCAAAAACAACAAACTTCTTATCCTTGCTTCCTTTTTCGCTGCTGGCACATTTATAGTATACCCTCATTTTGGGTTACTGATACTTATTTTTGTTTTTTTGTCGAAAAATAAAAAATATTACAAAACATTTTTTTTGGGGGTTTTATTTTCCCTGTTTGAATTAATCCCTCTTTTTATAGGACATGTTTTAAGTGTTATTGAAAGGACTGGCAATATCGCAAATTTGGCGGGCTATACAATATTAATGGGGGGCATACTAAACCCAAATCCATTTATGCTATTTGTAATTGGTTTTATGTTAATTTTAGGACTGAAGGCTTTGCTCAAAGAAGCCAATTTAATTTTTCTTAAAAAGTGGGTTTACACTTACCTGATTTTTTTCGCTTTTATAACGATTATGTTGTGTATTAATTTATTTATACAGTTAAGAACTGATTCTGCTGTTTCCCTAAAGGGGTTTTATATGGTTGTTAAATTTTTCTACACATTCATGCAACCGGCTGCAATTGTATGTATTTTTGGTTTTGGAAAATTAAAGTTGTTAAGAAATAAAAAATTTGGGGCTTTTGTTTACACTTCATTGATATTATATCACCTGCTCTTTGGATTAGGTTATGTTGGATTTTCAATATCCCGGGGTTCTGTATTACCAAGCGAATTTTACTTAGAAGTGTCTGATTTTAGAAATGCTGTTGGTGAGAGTTCTTTGGGTGTTGAGTTCTGCCTTCTTGAAAAAACAGTGGCTAAAACCCCGTTTGTGTATTCTTCGCTTATTGACCTTCCATCACAAATAAACGAAACCGAGCTCATAATGGAGCGTTTATATAAACTATTTAGGACTGAAGATGGAAGAAATTACAACATAACACCTGGGGTTGATAGTTCAAAAGATTTTACCCTGTATTCATGTGATTCTATAAAACTTGTTAAAAACTAAAGAGATATTTTATGTGTTTTAGGGATTCTTTAAAACCTTCTTTTTTAACGGCAAAAAGTATAAATTTTAAATCCCTTGTTTTAAGCTTCATTTTTATAAAAGATTTCATGATGGCATCCCTATAATTTTTAATCTGTTCTGAATTTATGTAATTAAAATCTACAGGTTCTAAAAGACTTTTTTGGTAGAAATTTATCATATTTTCTGGAGATTCGTTTTCATTAAAAATTTCTTTTGAGTAAAGTGTTCCTGGAAACGGCTTGAAGCTTGCAACCATGATCCTATATGGTTTAACTTCTTCGATCATTCTGCAAATCTTTTTTATTGACTCCCCATCTTCTCCAGGCAAACCTATTATCAAATAAAGAACTGATTTTATGCCCATGTCATGAGTTAGCTTTGTTTTCTCAATCATTTCATTTAAGTTGCAGTTTTTCCAGTTTTTTTCCATACTTTTATCAGAAAGACTTTCAACTCCGTATTTTATCTGCTCACAACCCGCTTCTTTCATCGCCTTAAGTAGTTCTCCATCAACTAGTTCAAATCTTGTTGAGGTTTCCCAAGTCATTTTAAAATTCTGTTTTTTTATTTTCTCACAGAGTTCAAGAGCCCTCTTTTTGTTTAGTGTAAAATTATTATCAACTAAATCCACATGTTTTACTCCATTATCACTAAAAAATTTCATTTCTTCTATTATTATATCTATTGGCTTAAACCCGACTTTTGCTCTTGCCATTGTACAGAAACTGCAATTAAATGGGCAACCCCTCCCAATCTCAATTGAAGGGATTTTTGATTTTTTTACAGAAAGAATTGAATGAACCGGAGCCGGAAGTTCTGAAAAAGTTAACTCTTCTTTTTTCCCATAAATAATATTGCTTGCTTTTACCTCAGGAACATCTCTATCATTAACAAAAATAATGTCTTTAGCGTATGATTTCTTGACTTCTTCCATAATTTTTTTATCTGGTATAAACGGCAAAAAAATGCAGATTTTCTTTTTTGCCTCAATTAATTCAAACACTTTTGATGATTTCTTATAATCAGAAAGATTATTCATTGAAACCAGAATGTCTGTTTTTATACCTTTTAATTCTTCGTATGTTTTTCCTTCAATCTGGCAGTCTATAACTTTAGTTGGTTTTATAACACCAATTAAGGATGCTAAAAGCGTTGAATTTCTGAGATAAGGATCTAGTTGGTCGCATCCAACCTCTCTCAACACATAATTTGAATCGTCATACTTCGGTGGAAACAGCAATAGCACGTCCATACATACACCTTAAATTCAAATAATTATTAAATCTAACTATACGAAGAGGTAATTTCATTTAAGGTTTTTAATTCTGCATTTTTCATCTTTACATAATCAATAAATCTTGATAACTCAACCAAGTGCCCATTGGAGATATACTGCGGGTGGGTGAGGACAACAAAAACAAAATCACCATTTTTTTTAGCCATGTCATCAAAAATGTCTTTCCATGTTTCATAAATTCTTTTTGTTTTCACAAAGTCAACTAAAAACCAATCACAGGGGGTTGTAACAGGTATCTCAAGCACACCTTTGATTTTGTAAGGTTTAGGTTTTTTAACATAAACCAAATCTGCCAATGATTTAAGCAAGGGTTTTATTTTACTGAAAAAACTTAATTCATATGTAAAACCAAAAAAAGGGACCCAAGAAATTAATTCCCTCCTATGGAAATTACTGCTATACCTAAAACCATTTTCCCGCAGTGCTTCATATAACTCCTTGCTATATTTAAGCATGGGCGCTCTAAATCCCATTATTTTTGTTTTATAAAATTCTTCGAGAGTTAATTTATTTTTTTTAAGCCTTTTACAAAGTTCACTGTAACTGCCATAAAAAGGGGTGTGTGTGTCACCGTGTGCTCCAATTTCATGTTTTGTTTTTTTAAGTAAAGAGGCTTGCCCTGGGTTTTTTTCTATAATTTCATTATTAACGAAAAAGGTAGCTTTTACTTTCTTTTTATCAAGAAGCATCAGATATTTCTTTAGATAGTTTTTGTCTCTTAATTCAGTGTCAATATCACATGTAATACATACTGTTACAGTCATGATAATTAAGAAAAATGTCTGTTTTTTAAATATGTTGGGAAGGGTAGTTATAATACTTTTTCATATATCCATAAGTGTCTTTAACCCCTGTTTCAAATTCAACACTGTATTTAAAACCAAGTTCTTTTTCAGATAGAGATGTGTCAGCAACACTGTCAAGAGGATCGCCAAGTCTTTTTTCTTTATACACTGCTTTCACATTTGGGTTTATTTTTTTAAGTATTTCAATCAAGTCATTTATACTATAGCATTTCCCTGTTCCAATATTGAAGATTTTTCCCGCAACCCCATGCTGAGTTACAGCAAGAATATTTGCTTTTACAGCATCGCTCACATGAACATAATCTCTTGTCTGAGTTCCATTTCCAAAAATACATAGCATCTGGTTTCTCAAAATTCTATCTATAAATATTGATATAACGCCTGCGTTTGTCGCCTGCCGGTTTCCATATATATTAAAGTATCTTAGATTAACAGCCTTGATTCCGTAAAGTTCTTTGTAAAGCTGCATATAAAGTTCGCATGAACGCTTGGATATTGCATAAGGAGAGTCTGGGTTAACGGGATGCTTTTCGTCAATTGGCTGGTAAACAGGTTCTCCGTAAACAGCTGAAGTTGAAGATAGCACTATTTTTTTAATATCATTTTTTCTGCACGCTTCAAGAAGATTTATTGTTCCTATTATATTGACTTCAGCATCATAACCAGGATTTTCGATTGATTTATCTATAAATGCATTTGCTCCTGTATGAAAAATAATATCTGTGTCCTTTAGAACAGAATCAACGTCTTTTTCTCTTATGTCTTTCTGAATGTATTCCACCTTATCCTTAAAATGTTCTATATTTTTTGTATTTCCTGAATAAAGATTATCTATTACTCTTACCTTATTATTTATGCATAATTCCTCGGCTATGTTTGAACCAATAAAACCGCATCCGCCTATTACACAGACATTTTGATTTTTAATTAAGTCTTGTTCTCTTTCAGCCATTGTATGTATCTCCTGACTCCTTCTTCAAAAGAAACTTTTGGTTTCCATCCAAGTTCAGCTTTTGCTTTCCTGTTTGAAATAAGCTTTCCCTTAAAGTCGCCTGGACGTGCTTCTTGATAGATTATGTCTACTTTATTGTCAAAAAGTTTTCTTACAGTTTCAGCCATTTCTTTTATTGTAACTGGCTCGTCTCCGCACAGGTTATAAGTTTGGTTTTTTCCAGCGTCTTTTAGTCCTGCAACATTTCCATCAGCCAAATCTTCAACATAAATAAACTCTCTGTGCTGTAAACCATCTCCTTGGATTGTAAGAGGTTCCCCTTTCATGGCTTTTTCAACAAAAATAGGGAGAACTGTTGCTCCTCTTGCTCTTGGCCCATAAGGGATTCCGTATCTAAAAACTGTAAAATCTGTTCCATAAAGTTTCTGATAATCATGACAAAGAAGTTCACCTGCTATCTTGCTTGAAGTGTAAACATGCCCTGCTCCAGGCATATAAAATGGGCTCCCCTCATAAACCTGCTCATCTCTGCAAGCACCATAAACCCAGACTGTGCTTGCAAAAAGCATTCTTTTTACATTAGTCTGTCTTACTGCTTCAAGAACATTTGCCGTTCCCATAATATTTAAGTTGTTATTCATTAAGGGGTTTTCAAAAGCAGAATTAACATTTGAAACTGCTGCAAGGTGGTATACTGCTTCAACATCCTTAAGTGCTGATTTTAAATCATCAATATTTGTTATGTCCCCTTTTACAAATTCGACATCACTTTGTTTTGGGGGCGTAACATCAAAAACTCTTACTTCGTGTCCTGCTTCTTTTAATTTGTCAACAACATGGCTTCCTATAAATCCAGAACCTCCAGTAACAACAATCATTTAAGCACCTTCCTTATACTGTCAGCAACATAGACTGCCTGTTCATCTGTCATTTCAGGGAATATTGGGAGACACACATGTTTTGAACACAAATCCTCTGAAACCGGTAAATCTCCTTTTTTATAGCCTAAATATGAAAAAACCGGCTGGAGATGACATGGTTTATCATAAACCTCGCCACTGCATGAAACCTCATAATTTTCTTTTAGTGTTTTTTTAAACACATCTCTGTTAACCGAACTGTCCAAAACAGCAATATATTTGTAATAATTGCACCTGCTGTTTTCAGGCAATTTTAATGGTTGTATTTTATCAACATCATTAAGTTCCTTATTGTAAATTTGTGCTATTTTGTTCCGATTTTCTATAAACTCATCAAGTCTTTTGAGCTGGTGGTATCCGATTATAGCGTGAACTTCGCTCATTCTCCAGTTATAGCCCATTTCTACAGCATCGTTTGTTGTAAAACTGGCTTTTCCCTGGTCTCTGAATATTCTTGCTCTTCTGTCAATTTCATCGTCATCTGTTATTATCATGCCCCCCTCTCCGCTTGTTATAACTTTTGTAGGATAGAATGAAAATGATGACGCCTTACCGAAAGTTCCTGCATTTTTTCCGTTTATTGAACATCCGTGTGCATGAGCCGCATCTTCTATAAGGGTGATATTATTTTCTCTGCAAAATTTCTGAATTTTTTCAACTTCAGGAGAAATTATCCCACCTATATGAACCATCATCATGGCTGTTGTGTTTTCATCAGCAAGCTCTTTTACAGTTTCAGCATTAATTGATAATGTTTCTACATCCACATCTGCAAATTTTACATTTCCACCTGCATGAACAACAGACGCGGGTGTTGCAAAAAATGTATTTGTAGGAACAATTACGTTTTTACCTTTTACACCTGTTATTCTCAAAGGTATTTCAAGTGATGATGTTCCGCTGTTTACTGCAATTGCATGCTTTGAACCAGTATATTTTGAAAATTCTTCTTCAAATCTTTTATTATGCTTCCCGAGGGTGAGCATTCCACTTGAGAGAACTTCGTCTATTTCATTTTTAATATTTGCTTTGTCTTGTTCTGAAAAACAGATTTTAACTGGAGGAACTTTCATCTTATATCAAAATATATGTTAATTTTATAAAATGTTTGTAATTACTTTATTTTTTTGAAACCGACTTTCTTTTTTCCTGAAGAAAAAAGATAGTACATCAAATGAAAAGCCCTATAATAAAAATAAACCGCTTCTGAAGCCGATTTTTTAATTAGCATAACGCCGAAAAATGGCAATAACATTCCTAAAAAAAACAATGGATTTAAAAAGGATAAGGCGGTTGTTCCAAAAAGATAAAACAAAAGAATTATGTGTGGCTCTTTTAATGCTGTTGAAATCCCCATTCTTTTAAGATAAACAGCATTTTCGTAGGCGTAGAATTTGTTTTTTTTAAGATAATTCGGCTTTTCACAGGAATCAAAGGTGCTGTCATGCACCATTGAAACCGTGTTCAATCTCAAACATTTATACCCATGTTTATTGAGTGCTTTGCACAGTAAGGTTTCTTCCCTGCAGTGATCATCAGGAAACTTAATTAACGTTTTTTTAACAGCCTCTTTATCAAATATGAAGTTCCCCCCAAGATTAGTTATGTATCCTGGCTTGTCTGATTCCTGGAACCTTCTTGAATAAATTGAACCTATTTTAGTATTCGGGTTTTTTTCTTTTCTTATCCCTGTTACCAACCCAACTTTTTTGTTTTTTTCAAACATTTTCAAAGCAATTTTAACAAAATTATTGGGTACTGTTGAATCCCCATCTACCTTTAATATGTGCTTTGCTTTTGAAAAATCAATGCCTATATTAAGTGCTGAACCAATTGAAGGCTTGTCAAGCCTGTAAATCTCTATAGGGTATTTAGACGCTATTTCTATTGTTCTGTCGCTTGAATTGCTGTCAACAAGAATTATCTGCAACTGTTTTTTATTTAGTCCGCATTTAAAAAGAGACTTTATACACGACTCGATGTTTTTCTCTTCGTTCCTTGCAATTACAACCGCGGTTAATTCCATTGCAATTTCCATGCCGATATCAAAGCATATAAATCTTAAGGTACAGTTAAATTTCATTAAAATGAAGCTGAAAGGAGAAAAAATAACACTAAAAAGTCCAAGTATATTTGACTATAAAAACCTTCAAAAAGACATAAGAAGTGATGATATACTTAAATCAGTTAGTATATTCAAGCACCCAAACGCGGATTCTGAGGGATTTAGAAGAACAATTGATTTTTTAGCTGATTTTTTATCAGGAAGACGAAAATATTTTGTAATAGCCCCTATCAATGTTAAAAAAGCTGTTGGGGTTATTAATCTTTCTTCAATAGACTGGATCAATAAAAACGCTCAGATAGGGTATTGGATTGGAAAAGAACACTGGGGCAAGGGTTATGCCACAGAAGCAATAAAACTTGTTCTTAAATATGGTTTTGAAAATATGGGACTCCATAAAATATACGCGACTGTTTTTGAGGAAAATATTGGTTCAAAAAAGGTTCTTGAAAAAAATGGTTTTTGTTTTGAGGGGATAAAGATCAAAGAAGAACTAAAATATGGGGACCCGAAAGATCTCCACAGTTATTATATACTACAATCAAAATACTTAGCAGAAAGAAAACAATTTAAAAATGTATAATAAAATTGTTTCTGGTATGCAAAGCAGGAGATTCAACACTCTAATTAACCTATTTGTAATTGGTTTGTTTTTCGTATTCCCCCTTGCTTACCTTGTTTTTGAATACCTCACCTCTGTTTCTTACCCCCTTCTACTTTCAATAGTGGTTTCATTTGCAACAACATACTTTATCTTAAAGAAATTCAATACCCAAATTGAATGGAAAATTAAAATTTGGCAACTTACTGTTGCTGTTATTTTATTTTTAGTCCCAAATCTTTTTTGGAATGTTCAAAATGGCTGGCTGGATGCTGAAGGAAATTTTTATTCTGAATCTGATAGAACACAGCACGTTTCATATGTAAATCAGCTTTTAGTTTCAAAAAATATCCCTATTAACGACCCTTATATGCAAGATAAAAAAGTTGTTTATTCGCTTTCTCCAGAGCTTGTTGTTGCTTTCTTTTCAAAAGTAACGGGTGCTTCACCTTATGATGTGTTTAAGATTATTTTCCCGTTTTCAAGATTTATTTTTATAATTCTGATTCTTAACGCATTTTCATCAATAAGCACTTCAAAAAAGAATTTCCTGCTTTTTTTGGTTTTTTCAGGAACAATGGCACATATGGCTTCTTTTGCCGGATGGGTTTCGTGGACTATTGGACATATTACATTTTTGATTATCCTCAACATGCTCATACAGAAAGATGATGTGGATGTAAAAAAAATCGGTTTCCTAAATGGGGTTATGGCATTCCAGTACCTGCCCCTTACAATACTTTTCAGCTTTGCTTACTTTATTTACCTTCTTAAAAATAAGAATACAAAAAACGCGTTAATTTTTACAGCAATTACCTTGTCACTTTCACTTCCTTGGCTACTGTTAATTTTATCCAATTATGATAATTACATAAGTGAAGTTAATCCGGTAAATCTCCAGACAATGTACAGGTTTGGATTTTTTATCTTTTGGGTATTGGTTATAACTATCCTATTTTATAGAAAGCGTATGCTGAAGAACAACCTACACTATTTAATCATTTTCGCTTTATGGGGAATTTTAAGCCTTTTTAAAGTACACTGGATTTCTATATCCCTGCTTTTGCTTATAAGCGGAAACTTAATTCTTCTGGCTTTTAAAAAATCAAAATGGGCGGAAATTGGGATGCTTTGTGTTCTTCTTGAAGTTATTTACATGGCTTTTGGAACAAAGATGTTTTACGCTGTAAAGCTTGAGAGAATGTATGCGTTTGTGCTTGTATTTGGACTTTCAGAGCTTTTTAAAGAACATAATAAAAAGAAAATTTCTGTTTTTGTAATATCAATGTTTATTGTTTTAGGCTCATATCATCTCTACGGTGTTCTAAAAGAAAGTGCAAACGCTTTTGTAAAAATGGATTTCACAGAGGACAAAGTTTCTAAATATGACATAGACGCTTATAACTGGATTAATAATAATCAAATTGAATCAAAAACCTTTATTGTAAGTTATTACAAAAATTTTGTTTTTTGTCCTTTATCAGCGCTTACAAAAAACAATATGTATTACTGTTCAAAGATGATTGCTATAACCCAGGGATATGATTATTCTGGGTATGTTGAAACTATTGAATCTTTAAAAGAAAATCCTGAAAAAATATCTGGTTTGGAAGGCATTGATTATATCTTCATTTCTTCCGACAACATTGATGAGTATAGCAGTGTCATTAATTACTGCCACACAAATAACTCGTGTGAAATTGTATATAGTAACAAAACAGAAATCATAAAAATTACATAGGTTTTTAAAATAAACCTTGTTAAAATTAAAAATGAAGACAAGCATTATAGTTCCAGCGTATAATGAAGAAAAAAGAATACCTGTTTTTTTAGAGGAACTTATTAATTATTCTAAAAAAAATCTTGATGATTTTGAAATATTAATCGTGAATGACGGTAGCAAGGATAAAACTGTCGATGTTGTAAATGAGGTTATAAAAAAGAGTAAAGCGCTGAAAGCAAAAATAATAGATTATTCCCCAAACAAAGGAAAAGGGCATGCTGTAAAAACAGGGGTTAATGATGCAAATGGCGATGTGGTTGTTTTTATTGACGCTGACGGTTCAATAAAACCGGAGGAGATTGGCGTTATGGTTAAATATCTTAAAAAATATGATGTTGTTATCGGGAACCGAAAAACCGCTTCTTCAAAGATAGATAACCCACAGCCTTTATCAAGAAGATTTGCGAGCTGGTGTTTTAATAAATATGTCAGCATACTGTTGGGGGTTAAGGTGCAGGACTTTCTATGCGGATTTAAGGGTTTCAGAAAAGACGTAGCAAAGAAGGTATTTTCCAATATAAAAACTAAACGCTGGACATTTGATGTTGAGATATTAAATAATTCTAAAAAGAACAATTACACCATATTTGAACTTCCTATTGAATGGGCGCATAAAGACGACTCAAAAATGAGAATAACTGACCCAATAAAGATATTTTTTGATGTCTTTAAAATAAGATTTCTTTAAAAACGTTTTAAAATCTATCTGAACAATAATTATAACATGGAAGATACAATACTTTTAATCCCCACACTAAATGAAGAAATGAACATAAGCACAATACTTCAGGAAGCAAAAAAAATAAAAATAAAATCTATTGTTATTGATGGAAATTCAAAGGATAGAACTGTTGAATTTGCAAAGCGTGGCGGTGCTGAGGTTATTATTCAGAATGGAAAGGGAAAGGGCAGTGCTGTTATTCAGGCATTTAAGTATATAATCAAAAAATATCCAAAATATAAGTATATAGCTATGATTGATGGAGATTTAACTTACCCCGTGCATGATATACCTTCGCTTGTCAATTCATTTTCAGAAGGCGTTGTGATGGTAAATGGCTCAAGATTAAATAAAATGATGGAAAAGGGCGCCATGACAAAATTGAATTTTATTGGAAATAAATTTCTAAATGGTTTTGCAAACTTGCTTCATAAAACAGGTACTCAGGACATTCTTTCGGGGTTAAAAATATTTGATGTTTATGCTGTAAAAAAAATTCTCCCTTATATGAAAGCTGAGGGGTTCAGCACTGAAACTGAAATGACAATTCTTCTTTCGAGGATAGGGAAAATAAAAGATTGCCCAATAAAATACAGCAAAAGGGGCGGGGAAACAAAACTAAGCCCCCTTAGGGTGGGGTATAGGATATTGGACACAATAATAAAAATGAAATCGGATTAAAAATGAAAATTGCTATGGTTTTGAGTACATTCCCCCCTATTTCTGGAGGCGCTGGTTCTTCCTGTGAAATAATATCAATGGAACTTATTAAAAGGGGGCATGAAGTCCACATAATTACACAAAAATTCAATAATGAAGAAAAGGACTTTGAGGAGAAAACGGGTTTAAAAATATTCAGAGTTAAAACCCCCTTTAGTTCAGGTAAAACGGGATTAATTAATTTTTATAAGACTGCGAAGAAAATTTCTGATAAGATTAAAGAATTGGATAAAAATGAGAATTATGACATTATACATTCACATGAAGTGACAATAGGAAACTCTGCTGTTTTTATGTATACTTATGGAAAAGAAAACAAAAGAAGAAAAACGGTTTTAAAATATGGGGGAGACTTGGTTTATGAGGTTCTTGGTACAATAAAACCAAAAGGATGGCTTCCTGAAAAAGGATATCTTGCGAGCTGGAAATTTAGCCACATTTTAAGCAGAATATTCTTTATTCTTGAGAAAAAAATGATAAACCACTATGCTCTTGTTTATTCGAATAGTGAATATGGGAAGTGGCTTCTTGAAAATGAAATGAAGGTTAACAAAAAAATAAAAATTGTCAGAAACCCCATTGATACTCAAAAATTTAAACCTATGAGAAAATTTCTTTTTAAAGATTACAATAAGATTGTTGCAATTACAATATCAAGGCTTGTTCCTTGGAAAGGCATAGAAACTGCCATTGACGCTGTAAAAAAACTTAATGGAAAAGTATATCTTATTGTTATTGGTGATGGGGTTTATAAAGAACGCCTTAAGTCAATGGCTGATAAAAACATTGCTTTTGTTAATTCTATACCACATGAAAAAATAAATGATTACATAAATTCTTGTGATATTTATATCCACCCTAGCTATTTTGATCCAAATCCAAATAGTCTTCTTGAAGCAATGTCTTGCGGAAAGCCTTGCATATCTGCTAATATAACTACAATAAAGGAGTTTGTAAAGGATAACTGGAACGGTCTGCTTTTCAGTGCTGGTAATTCTGACGAACTTAAGAATAAAATAGGTTTCTTAATTAACAATAAAAAGTCTGGCAGGTTAGGTAATAATGCTGTGAAAAGTATATTAAAAAATAATTCTATCGGTGTTGTGGTTGACAAGATAGAAAAACTTTACAGGTGCATAAAATGAAACCTTCAGAAAAATTAAAAATAAAAATCATAGAACGGGATGCTTTTGAAGATGATAAGCTCCCATTTGACATGATACATTCCCCAATACTGGATGTTGGCTCAAGCTATTTTTCAAGAAAACACCAGTTCCCTAATAAAAAATATTATTCGCTTGATTTTAATCCAGACTGTAATCCTTCAGTTGTTGGGGATGCAAAATTACTGCCGTTTAAAAATGGAAGCTTCAATACAGTTCTATGCCTTTCCTTACTTGAACATGTTGATAATCCTGAAAAAGCTGTTGAGGAGATGTATAGAGTTATAAAAACAGGTGGCATTGCTGTGGTTGTAGTTCCTTTTGTTTATTTCAGGCACGACTGGGCGGATTACACTAGATATACAATCCAGGGCATTGAAAATCTGCTTAAAAATAAAAAATTTAAGATACTGAAAACTGAAAAAGTTTGTCCAGGTGTTTTTTCAACTTTTATTTCATGGTTGGTTCCAATTACACACAACCAACCAAAACTGCTAAAGAATATTAATAAAACAATACTTAAAACAATGCTTAGAACATCAAAAAAATTAGACTTTGGCAAGGACAGATGTTATAGTCACATTTCTGTTATTGTTCAAAAATAAATTAGATTTATATATTAATGTGAGGTAGTATTCACTTATGGGTTTAAAAATACTTGACACTATTTCAATAATTATATTCATTATTTCATTGTTTGGTATTTTTGTTGATTATTCTCATATATACCTTATTTTAACCCTGGTAAGTGGTGTTTACTTGCTTTTTAGATTAAAATCAGTTATGTCTTTTATTAAAAAATCGGTGTTCATTTTTATAGGGATATTTCTTTTTGCTTACCTTATATATCATATTGGCATTGATTCAATAATACAAGGGGTTCTAAAGGCGAATATTGGGTTATGTCTTTCATATACTGGGCTGGTTGTTTTAACAAGTATTCCAAAAGCAGTAAGGATGAACTTTCTGCTTAAAACACAGGGTAAAGCTTATTCAATTAAAAAAGCTATTGAGGTTTGGATGTTTGGTTTTTTTTTAGCATCAACAACACCCGGAAGATTAGGCGATTTTATGAAGGTTATTTCTTTTAAAAAAGAACTTAACATACCTAAAAGCAAGGGCATGGTTCTTCAATTTACTGACAGGCTTTTTGATTTTATTTCAATGATTTTAATCAGTTTTTTTTCTTCAATATGGATTGGAATTAATTTTCTTCCGGAGATGTACATCTTTTCTATTTTTTCCGGTGTAATTCTTTTACTTTCATTTTTTGTTCTATACAGTGAAAAATTTGCGAGGCGTTCAATATCCTTTATGCTTAAGTTACTGCCTAAAAAATACAAGCCCCGGGTTGGAGAGATAACCCACAATGCTTTTGAAGCTGTTTCCCTGCTAAAAAAGAACATTAAAAAATTAAGCTGGCTTTTTATTTTCAGTATTTTTTTATGGTTGATAAGTTTTTTTAGTAGCTGGGTTTTATTTATGGCTATTGGAATAAGTATTTCTCCTCTCCATGTTATTGCGTTTTCATCATTGGCTGTTTTAGTTTCACTTATACCAATATCAATACAAGGGCTAGGTACTGGAGATGCTGTAAATATCCTGCTTTTCTCTCTTGTTGGTGTTGCTGCTTCCGACATAATTACAGTAAGAATGCTTGGTTTATTTTACAACACTTTCTTATTTGGGGCTATTGCATTCATCTTTTATTTAAAGCACATAAAAAATCTAGGTGGGAAGGCGAATGATTAATTTATATACCTTTTTTTCGTGTTAGAAACAAGGTTATAAAAATGTCTCCATATCCTCTTAACATCCTTTAAAGACCTTATGCTAACCAATTTTTGTGATATTGCTTTTGGAGTTAAATATCTCTTAAGTATTAGCTTATTTCTAACAGAACACATCTTATTGTATAACGCTATCTTTTCTTCTTTTGTGAAATCTTTTGATTCGTAAAATGGCTGGTCCTTATCTATTGAAAGGTCTTCATGAAGGACGTTATAATTTTCCTCAGTATTTATTAACCTATGGAGTTCTGTTCCTGGGTAAGGGGTTGCAAATGAAAACCCATAGTAATCTAGATTAAGCCCACTCAATCTTTTTATTGTGATTTTGGCTTTTTCATCATTCATCCCAGGCAAGTCCACTATAAAAAACCCGCCAACCTTTATTTTTGATTTTTTGGTAAGTTCAATAACTCTTTTAATTATTGAAAAATTCTGTCCCTTGTGTGCCTTTAGCAGAACATCGTCATCAAGAGATTCAATCCCATAGAAAACTGTTTCCGAACCGTTTCTTTTAAGTTTTGTTAGAAACTCCTCATCTATTGTATTCATCCTCAAACCATTCCCAAAATTTAGTTTTACCCCCAGATTATTTTCGTAAACTAAATCAAGAATTTTTTTAGCCCTGTTTATATCTATATTAAAGCTGTCGTCGGCGATATCAATTCCGCGTGGCAAATATTTTGTATAATTTTCAGAAATATGCTTAATTTCTTCGTAAACATTTTCGGCGCTCCTTGGGCGCCACTTTAATCCAAATGTGCTTTGGTCACAATAAATGCATCCATAAGGGCAACCCCTGCTTGTCAATATGTTAAGTGGATTAATATAATAATCTAGATTGAGCAAATCTCTTGCAGGGAAGGGAAGTTCATCAAGATTTTTGATGGTTTCTCTTAATTCATTTATTATTATTTTTTTGCCTTTTTTATAGATAGTTCCTTTTATCTTGTCAAGAGGTTTTTTGTTTTTAATATTTAAAATAATTTCGTTTAACGTGTGCTCCCCTTCACCCAAAACAAAAAAATCTGAATCTTTTATCTCATCAAAAATATTATGCTTAACTGCATTCACATGTGGCCCCCCAATTATTATTTTAATTTTTGGAAAATTTTCCTTTAATATTTCAGCAATTTTCTTAACATACGGTGCTGTTGCAGTTACACATGTGATGCCCACTGCAATAGGAGATTCTATGGATATAAATTTTAAAAATAACTCGACAGTCTTATACTCCTTGTTTAAATCTATTATCTTAACGCTATGTCCTGATTTTCTTATATACGCGGCCATATAAGCCAAACCAAGTGGAGGGGTTCCAGTCCACAATCCTCCTGCTCGTTTAAATTCAAAACCTTCGTTTGGGAATATATTCCCCGGCTGTATTAGAATAACATCAGTCATATCTTGTAAAAAAACAACCACATTTATATTTATTATCAATTTGTCTTAATCCACTCAATTGTTCTTTGTAACCCTTCTTTTAGACTAACTTCGGGTTTCCATCCGAATGTCTGTGTTATCTTATTAATGTCAGGACATCTTCTTTTAGGGTCATCTTCAGGCAGAGGGAGATGGATTTTCTTTGATTTCGCTCCTGTAATCTCAATCATGGTGTCTGCTAGTTCGTTTACCGTGATTTCGTGAGGGTTTCCAATGTTAAAAATTTCGCCTCTTGCAATCTCTGATTCACCAACAAGGATAAACGCTCTTATTAAGTCTTCAACATAACAAAAGCTTCTTGTTTGGTTTCCATCCCCATAAATAGTTATATCTTCATTTTTCAGAACCTGTCTTATGAAATTAGGTATAACTCTTCCATACATGCCATCCCCCCTTATTTTTGGTCCATAAGTATTGAATATTCTTACAATTCTTGTATCAATCCCATACTGTCTTTCATAAGCTTTGAACAATGCTTCAGAATATCTTTTTCCCTCATCATAACAGGAGCGTATTCCAATTGGAGAAACATACCCTCTATGCGTTTCCGGAGTTGGTACAATATCAGGGTCACCATAAACCTCTGAGGTTGATGATATAAACACAGGACAGTCATTTTTTCTTGCGAGTTCAAGAACATTAAGCGAGCCTGCTGAATTAGTTAAAAGAGTATTGACTGGTGTTTTTTGGTACTGGAAAGGTGCTGCCGGACATGCTAAATGATAAATTATGTCAAATTTTTCCTCGGTTCCAAAAGGAGATATTATATCATGTCTTATAAACTCAAAGTTTTTTTCTTTCCTTAATGAGTCTATATTTGTTGTTTTTCCAGATGATAAATTATCAAGACAGTAAACATTGTATTTTTTTTGTACAAGCTTTTCACATAGCCAGCTTCCTAAAAAACCAGCGCCTCCCGTAACTAAAACATTCATTTTCCATTGCTCCTGTATTTTTCTGCGAGAGAATTAAGTTCTTCTGATATTTTTTTAAGTTCTTCTTCAGATATTCTTGTAAAGAATTCTTTCTGCATCTTAAGATAATTCTGCCAATTTCCAAAATCAAGCCTTCTACCTGACAAAATAACAGCGTTCATTTTTTCGTTGTTTGAAAGCGCAAGTTTTAAAGCGTCTGTAAGCTGTATTTCTCCTCCATAACCGGGTTTTGTACTTTTAAGATAATCAAACATTTTTTTATTAAGAACATAAACACCTGCAATAACATAATACTTACCCTCTATTTCAAAAGGCTTTCTTTCTTCTTCATTAGGCTTTTCAAACAAATCAACAATATCCGCAATTCCATTATTGATATTCTCTAATTTAACAATGCCATATTTGGATGGATCACTTACCGGCTCAACAATTATTGATGCGATTGGTTTTTTATCATTGTGGTTTTGGATAAGTTTTTTAATATCATTATCAGGTTCAACAAAAGTATCACCTAAAAAAACAATAAAGGAATCTGAACTGCTTCCCATGACTCTTTTTTCAGAACACAATATCGCATGTCCGAGTCCTTTTCTTTCAACCTGAAAGGTGTAATCAACATGCAGTCCGCAGTTTTCTCCGTTTCCAATATAGTCCATAAGAGCGCCTTTCTGGTGTCCAGTAATTATACAAACCTCATTTACGCCACAGTCCTTGAGTATGTCTAAACAATGAACTAAAACGGGTTTATGTCCGTATAAAATCATCTCTTTAGGCGCTGCCCTTATCCAGGGATACATTCTGGTTCCTTCTCCAGCAGCAGGTATAACTCCTATCATTTTTTCACTCCATATCCAATCAGCTTCATATTTGGCCTTGGATTAAACATTTTTCTCCCAAATATAATCGGCTTTTCAATAGTATAATTCTCAAGCTTTTTAAATTCATCCCAGTCTGTTAAAACAAATATAATGTCTGAATTTTTAACAACCTCGTCCATATTTGAACAGTAATTTATGTTAGGGAAAATTTGTTTTGCATTCTCCATTGCTTTTGGGTCATAAGCAAAAATCTCTTTTTCATTTTTTATTAAGGCGTCGATTAATTTTAATGCTGGTGCTTCTCTTATATCATCTGTATTCGGCTTAAATGCAATACCAAGAATTCCCGCTTTTTTATATTCAAATTCTTCTGCAAGCTCTAAAAGTCTTAATGGCTGTTTTTCATTTAATTTTATAACAGAATCAAGAACAACAGGAGTGTAATTGTTTTCTTTTGCCTTTGCAATCAATGCCTTGACATCTTTTGGAAAGCATGAGCCCCCAAAACCAGCACCTGCTAAAAGAAAACTTGGGCTTATTCTTGGGTCTCTTCCAATAACTTCAGCAACAGCGCCAACATCAACACCAAGTTTTTCAGAAATGTTTGCTATTTCATTTATAAAAGATATCTTAGTTGCTAAAAATGAATTCTTTGCATATTTTATCATTTCAGCTGTTCTTGTGTTTGTTTTGTATATCTTATCATTAAACTGGTTGTAAAGTTCAGACATTTTTTCAAAAGTTCTGTCATCCACGCAACCAAGCACAACTGTGTCAGGGTTAATGAAATCTTTTATAGCGCTTCCTTCCCTAAGAAACTCGGGATTCATGCACAAACCAAAATCCTTTCCTAAATTTTTTCCTGATGTTTCTGCAATTATTTTTCCAACTTCGTCAGTTGTTCCTGGAACAACAGTGCTTTTTACAACAACAACACAATAATCATTTTTTTCCTTGATTGCTTGCCCAATATTCCTTGATGCTGAATAAATGTATTTTAAATCTATAGAAC
Source organism: Candidatus Nanoarchaeia archaeon (assembly GCA_028715295.1). Lineage (GTDB taxonomy): Archaea > Nanobdellota > Nanobdellia > JAQUSD01 > JAQUSD01 > JAQUSD01. The sequence continues at coordinate 26,502 of JAQUSD010000003.1, read as the reverse complement.
CGTCTTCATTTGAAGGGGTTCCAACACAAATATATATTATTTCGCTGTTTTTTACAGCTGAAACATAATCAAGTGTTGCTGATATTCTTTTGTTTTCATGATTATCAGCCATTAAATCAGGAAGCCCTGTTTCATAAATGGGGCAAACCCCTTCCCTAATCATATTAATTTTATTCTCATCAACATCTACAAAGGCAATTTTATTTCCAAGCTTTGCAAAACAGTTGCCAGTAACAAGCCCCACATATCCTGAACCAAAAACAGCAATGTTCATTACTAATTTAACTATAATGATAAAACATTTAAAAATAATCATGGTGTGTCAAAGGATTTAAATAGTCTTTTGTATTACTTTGTAGTATTATGAGTAAAATGAGGCTTTCCTTAACAATTGATGAGGATATAATTAAAAAAATAGATTCTACTATTGACGGGATAAATGTAAGAAACCGTTCGCATGCAATGGAACTTTTAGTTTCAAAAGCAATTAGGGCGAATATGCCTAAGAAAGCGTTTATACTTGCTGGGGGGCAGGGCACAAGGCTTCGTCCAATAACATATGAAATTCCAAAACCAATGATACCAATAAAGGGGCGTCCTCTTCTTGAACACACAATAAACCTGTTAAGGAAGTATGATATAAGGGAAATTATAATTTCAATAGGTTATTTGGGTGAAAAAATAAAGGAATACTTTGGCAACGGCTCAAAATTTGGGGTTACTATACATTACATTGAAGAAAAAGAACCGATGGGGACAGCAGGCCCATTAAAACTTGCTAGAAAAATGCTTGATACAACATTTCTTATGCTTAATGGAGACAATGTTTTTAATCTGGATTTGGTGCAGATGTACAGATTCCACAAAAAAGAGAACGCCTCAGCTACAATTGCTTTAACAGCTGTTGAGGACCCTTCAAGGTATGGGGTTACAAGGATGAATGGGGCAAAAATAATTGAATTTTTGGAAAAACCTCAAAGATGGGAATCAAACTTAATAAATGCCGGTGTTTATATCCTTGAACCTGAAGCTCTGGATTTAATACCAGAAGGATTTTCAAAAATAGAAACTGATGTTTTCCCTGTAATAGCTTCTAGAAATAAGCTGTGCGGTTATCCTTTTGAAGGTTATTGGAAGGATTTGGGAACACTTGAGTCTTATGAAGAAGCGTTAAAAGATTTTGACAGTGGAAAAATAGGTTATTAAAATGGACTTTGAAATATTCAAAGCCTATGACATAAGGGGTATTTATCCTGAACAGCTTGATGACAATGGTGCAGAAATAATAGGAAAGGCGCTTGGCACATTTCTAAAGGCTGGAAAAGTTGTTGTAGGTTATGATTCAAGAACATCTTCAAAACCAATAAGTGAGGCTTTAATTAATGGTTTGCTCTCAACTGGAATTGATGTAATAGACATTGGTGCTGTTCCAAGCCCTGTTGCTTATTTTTATGCTTTTAACAAAAAAATTAACGGTGTCATGGTTACTGCTTCCCACAATCCTCCGCAATACAATGGATTTAAACTAATCCGGCCCACAGGGGTTTCTTACATTGAAGAATACTCAGAGATAAAACAAATTGTAAAAAACAGCGAATTTCTTAGAGGGTATGGAACTCTCGAAAAAGATGATGGCTTAAAACTTTATTCTGATTTTGTTAAATCAAAAACAATTATAAGAATGCCTGTCAAAGTTGTAATTGACTGCATGAATGCAACTGCAGGAACTATTGCTGAAAATTTATATAAACGCTGTGGGATTAATGTTGTTTCTCTAAGAGACACCCCTCTTGGTGATTTCGGGGGGGTACGTCCTGAGCCAAAAGGAGAGGAACTAAACTTACTTAAAGAAACTGTAATAAAAGAAGGCGCTGATTTTGGTATTGCTTTTGATGGTGATGCGGACAGGGGAGTTCTTGTTGATGACAAAGGACGTGAAATGTTAGGAAGTATTACTATAATGGTTTTAATGGAGCATTTTCTTGGAAAAGATACGAAACCCATTGTAGCCACTCTTGACTGTGCAAGTGAAATAGAAATTAAAGCTAAAAAAATGGGTGCTAAGGTAATATGGATAAAAGTAGGACATGGCTTTATAGAAGACGCTGTTTACAAAAACAATGCTGTGTTTGGCGGAGAGCAGAGTTCTCATTTTTATGGGTTTGGCTTGTATCCATTTTCAGACGGACTTATAACAGGACTAAAAATGGCTGAATTTCTAAGCAACGCTGATAAAAAACTTTCGGAAATTGTTGATTCTCTTGAACTTCATCCAACATATAAAGAATATTTTCACTGTAAAAATGAGGAAAATAAGAATAATGCAATAGAACATCTTGTTAAAAGATTTGAGAATGAACCAAGAGCTTCAAAAGAAGACGGAATAAAATTTTTCCTTAATGATATTGAATGGGTTATGCTTAGAAAAAGCAACACAAATCCAGAAATATGTCTTTGTATAGAAGCTGAAAATGATATAAGACTAAAAGAACTAAAAGAAAAGTATTCTGCAATAATTAAAGAGGAGATTGAAAAATGAAGGCTTTAATAATGGCAGGTGGATTTGCAAAAAGACTTGAACCGCTTACAAAAACAAAGTCGAAAAATATGCTTCCTGTCGCTTCAAAGCCGGTTATTGCGTATAGTATTGATAAAATCCTTGAAATTGGCTTAAAAGACATTGCGATATGCACAAATAAGATTTTTTATGAGGAAATAAAAAATTATACTGATAAAATGTATAATAATGTTAATTTTACATATGTTATTGAGGGTTCTGAGGACAACAATCAAAAACTAGGTGCTGTAAGAGCAATGGATTACGCTGTTAAAAAATCTGGTATAAATGAAGAATGTATTGTAATGCTTGGGGACAATATAATTAACTTTGACACGAAAAAGTTTGCTGAATTCCATGTAAAAAACAAGTCTGAAGCTACTGTCGCCCTTTATAATCTAGGAGACTTAGAAAAAGCAAAACTGTACGGTATAGCTGAAATCAATAATAAAAAAGAAATTATACATTTTATTGAAAAACCAAAAGAGCCCCCCTCAACTCTTGCAAGCACGGGATGTTATTTTCTTAATAAAAGAGTTATTACCGAACTTCTGCCTAAATTCATAAATGATGTTAAAAAAGCTGACAATCTTGGTGACTTTTTTACTTATCTTCTTGGAAAATGCAGGCTTTATGGTTTTGAGTTTTCAGAAGAGTGGTATGATATTGGCACTCCAAAAACATATCTTGAAGCCAACAAAGGTGTTATGAATGAACTTAAAAATAAAAAAATAAAAAAAATAGGAGAAAACTTCCTGAATCGTGGTGTTCTTGTTGGTGAAGGAATAATTATTGGTGATAATACTAAAATAGGAGAAAATACAAAACTCCTTGCTCCTGTTGTTATTGGAAAAAATGTGGAAATCGGAAATGACTGCCTTATAACTCCTTATTCAATGATACTTGATAATGTTAATATCGGCAATAAATGCACAATAAACAGTTCAATAATATTTGAAAACTGTGAAATAAAAGAAGATTGTGAGTTAAAATCAAGCATAATTTCAAGCAATGTAAAAATAATGGAAAATGCTGAGATAGGTTCCTGTTCTGTTATTGGTGAAAATGCATTTATTGCAGGAAAATGCCGTATTCTTTCTGATTCCAAGATAGGAATTGGAATGAAAACTGAATGCAACACTATGATTAGCGGATGCGTGTTCTAGAAAAATTTATAATATTATACCTAACAAATAAAAATTATATGAGTTATATTAACTGGCTGGATGTAAGGAAAAAAATTTACGATTTTGTTGCACAGCAAGAAGGAGAAGTAACTGCTGAAAAAATTGATGTTTTAGAAAATGAGATTAAGGGTATTGTTTCAAAAGCATACAAAAAATCAAAAAAGAATCCTAAAAAGGATATGTTGACTGAAGAAGACCTTCTTAATGTATTAGAAGGGCTAAAATAAAATCTAATCACTGTTCTTTACAAACCAGGACATATACTCCTTAATTCCTGACTGTATTGTGTATTCTGGATTATAACCCACTAGTTCCCTTGCTTTTGTTATATCTGCCATGGTTCTTGAAACATCCCCTTCTTTTTTATCAGTGTAAATAACATTTGCTTTTCTGTTTGCTATTTCTTCTATATACTTTACTAAGTCATTAACGCTTACTTTTTGGCTTGTTCCAAGATTAAAACACCCTCTTGCTCCAAGCTGCATGACTTTTGTAAGTCCCTGAACAATATCACTGACATAAGTAAAATCCCTGAGCTGTTCTCCATTCCCATATATTTCTATTGGTTCCCCTTTAAGAACTGCTTTTGTAAATTTTGCAATGGCCATGTCCGGACGCCCTCTTGGCCCATAAACTGTATAAAATCTTGTCCATGCAACAGGAAAATCATACTGGTTCATATAAAATTCACAAAGCTGTTCTGCGTGCAGTTTTGACAACGCATAGGGAGATATTGGATTTTTAGGATGGTTTTCATCAGTAGGGATGTATTCTACCTCCCCATATACTGAACTTGATGAAGCAAATACAACTTTTATCTTTCTTTCAGAACATAACTTAAGAAGGTTTGCTGTTCCTACAACATTTGCATTAAAATATTCTCCTGGTTTTTCAACAGATGCCCTTACTCCTGCTTTTGCTGCTAAATGAAAAACCCCGTCTATTTTGTTTTCGTCAAAAACAACTTTAAGAAATTCGTAATTTGTTATATCCCCTTTGTAAAGTTTAGCTTTTGGGTTTAGATTTTTAAGTTTGTAATCCTCCGAATAGTAATCATCAAAATTGTCGATAGTTATAACATTATAACCTCTTTTGATTAGTTCGTCAACAAGGTTAGAACCAATAAATCCAGCTCCTCCAGTTACAAGGTAATTTGTCATTATAATTTTAGACGTGTGAAAGATTTTTAATGCTTTTTAGTACCATTCATAATGTCAAAAATTATCCAATTATATTAAAACTTTTTTTAGTTTAAGGGACTCTTTTTGGAGGGACCCATGTGATTTTTGGCTTTTCTTCTTCATCTTGTTTTTCAGGTTCAGAAGGCTTGGGCTCTGGTTTTGGTGCTTCAATTGTTTCTGGGGTTGATACTCCCCCGCTTCTTAAAGTTGACTTTATTTTATCAGCCATGTTTACCAGGTTTTCCTCGCTTGCTGGTGCAGAATCCCATGAAATAACCACTTTATCGTTTTCAAACCTAGGAATTAAATGAATCATCATGTGGGGGGCCCTCTGTCCTGCTGCAGGGCCCATTGAATAAATCATATTCATGCCCTGTGCACCGCCCGCCTGAACAACAGCAACTGAAAGAGCTTTTGCTACTGCAAATAATTTAACCATTTCTTCAGTTGGAACCTGATAAAGAAAAGCGTAGTGCTTCTTTGGGATAATAATTGTGTGTCCTGCATTTGCGGGATTTATATCAAGAAAAGCCACAACAGCATCATCTTCGTAAAGGACTTTTGAGGGAATATTTCCCGACGCTATTGCACAAAATGGACACTGCTGTTCTTCTGTCATAAATTACAAGGTATAATACTGATTTATTTAAATGTTTCATAAAGATGCGCGTAGTACCTGCATAAATCCATTAAATTGTCATTTAATTTGTATAGTTTTTTACTCACAACAATACATGCAATCTCCTTGAAAAATAAAGCCCAGCAAGGTTCAATTTGGCTGTTTTTAGAAGTTTCTTTGTTTTTGCATACATCCGGACGGTAATCACTTTCATGTATTGAACACAGGATGGTTTCAATTGTTTTTGTGTTTTCATTTCTAGTTATGTCTAAAAAAGAGCATGGATAAAAGCGTTCCCCGTGTTTTGTTAGAATATAAGCGTCTTTTCTTATTGCTGTAAAATAAGATTTGGTCCCAATTTCTGAAATGTTTTCCATTATCTTGTCTTTGTTTTTTTCTATAAATTCACTTAATTTTTTGTCTGTATTTGCTGTTTTTTCAAAAGCAATATGGTATCCTTTGTTTTTGTAATAATAAAAACAGCAAATTCCACATTTACCTGAAGTGCACATCAGCTCTAAATCCATAAAAAATAAATAATAACAAAAGATTTAATAGATATTGCTTGGTTAGAAAAAGATATGGAAGATATTGAAAATAAAAATGTTGATTATTTTGCAATGGCTGAAGAATATTTTAAAGCTAAAAAATATACTTCTGCGAGTTTCCTGTATTTAAAAACATTAAAAATTAAGATGGCTGAGAAAACAGGAGTAATTTCTGATTTAGAAGACTTTAAACATCTTTCAGAAGCAAGCGGTTATAAGTTTACAGAAGACGAGATAAAAAGAATTGGTGTTATCCTAAACATTGTTCTTGAAAAGGGCAGGGTTTCAAAAGAGGACTGTGAGTTTTCAAGAAAACTTGTCCTGAGATATGTATGATTATGAAGGTAAGATTTAACAAAAATACTGCTTCCTTTTGTATAGGAAAAACCCTTATTGTTGCTGACATGCATATTGGTGTTGAGAAAGAATTAAGACGTAGAGGCATAACGGTTGTGTCTCAAACCTCTAAAATGCTTGAAAAACTCATTAAAATAGGTAAAAGAACAAAGTCTCAAAGTCTCATGATACTTGGAGACTTTAAACACAGCATACCCTTGATAAGCTGGCAGGAGCAGAATGAAATCCCCTTTTTCATTGAAAAGCTTTCAAGCGTTTTCAAAGAAATAATTATTGTAAGAGGCAACCATGATGCCGGGCTTGAAGACTTAGCAAGGAAAGAAAAAGTCAAAGTTAAAATAATCAAGGAGCAGGCTCTGGGTGGCTTTGGATTTATACATGGACATGCATTCCCAAGCAAGGAAATGATGAGTAAAGTGAAGATTATAATTGCTGGACATGTGCACCCGGAATACAAGTTAAGGGACCGGGTTGAATCAATAACCCCAAATAAAGCGTGGTTTATTGGTGAGTGCGAGTTTCATGGTGTAAAGAAGAAGATTATTCTTGTCCCAGCATTCAATGAACTTGTTGGGGGGGCGGGAGAATCAACTGAAAAGTTTATGAAGCACGTAGATATTAAAGAGGTTCTGCTTCTTGACTTAACTAAAATGCTTTAATTATAAATTAGAGAATTTTTTTGCTTCTTTTATTAAGGTGTCTAAGATTCTATATCTTGGTTTTACATCAAAGCAGACTTTTCCGTCTTTAATATACGGTCCCTTGATTGTTCTTGGATGGTTTTTCCATTTTAAATTAAAGTTTTTGACCGCATCTTTGCGGGTTTCTGAAGGCCCAATCTGAACATAAGGTTTAAGAGAGGTTATTTTTTCTGTTTCAAGCCACAAATAAAGGTTAGTTTCAGACGGCAGAATTCCTTTGTTATACACTTTTACATTCTCTTTTTCAATAAATGCGCTGAATTTTCTTAAATTTCTCTGCATTTTTGCAAAGAAAACATCTTTTTTTGCTTTGCTTTTAATTTTATAAACTAAATATATCAGCTCATGGTTATTGCTTTCTGCTGTTTTTTCTAAGTCTTTTATTGTTATCTTTTCCTTTTTGAACATGTTTTCCAAAGGTTTTTCAAGGAATTTTTCAGCTGAGTTTATGAATTTATCAAGTGCTTTTTGATTTATGCTCGCTCCTGCATTTCTTTCTTTTTGTACGGGATCAATTAAAACTAAAGGCCCTCGTGTTTTTGACTTGTCCAGCTTCTTAATAGCTTCTCCAAGACTTTTGTAATACTTCTTTGTATCAATGTAAATCTTTCCCTTCCATCCTAATGCTGATTTAAGAAGATTAAAAAAAGAACCGTAATGGAGTATCAAAAGTTCTGTAACATAACCTGAAAAACCGGAAATCCATGTTTCAGCCCCATAAAAGCCGTTTGCTTTTGAAAACTGCTTGAGCAGAAGTATTTCTTCTTTTAGTTTAGGGTTCTTTTTTAGTTCTTTCTGAACATATTTAACATGGAAGGGCGAGGCGTCTGTTATATTTAAAAAGTCTGAGACTTTTGAGATTTTGAGTACAGGAACAAATTCAACTTCAAAACCCCTGTAATCCATCTTATAATAATCTCTTGAGCCATGGACTTTTGAAATAATGAATTTTGAATTTTTGGTTGATAATGCATTGGAAATCACCATACCTGCGTATTGTGATAAATCATTGTATTTTGAGTTAAGGCGTATGAAAAAGTCGATATCGTGCTTTCCTGAAAGCCAGGTTCCCTTTGCAATTGAACCGCCAAGAAAAATCTCACAATCAATCTTAAGTTCTTTTGCGGATTTTTCAAGAATTTTTTTAAGTTCTATGCTAACCTGGTTTGCTTTTTTTATCTCTGATTGTTTTGGATTAATCTCTTTCAGAACTCTTTTAAAAACCTCATCATATTCCATAACATATTATTCAGCTTGGCTGAATAAAAAGATTAGGTTTTTGGAGGTTTTTATTTTGGATAACCTTTATAAATAAAGGCATATATCTAAAACAACTTATGTTACATCCTAAAATCACAGAAATAATTGGAGAAGAATATGGGGACTTATTTGAGTACCAGAAAGTCTCATTTAAACATGTCCATGAAGGGAAGGATGTTCTTATCACTGCTCCGACAGGTTATGGAAAAACACAAGCCAGTATGATTGGGGTGTTTAATGACTTAATAAATGATAAGGAAGAAGGTATAAAATGCCTTTATATTACTCCACTTAAAGCTCTCAACAGAGACATATTTGACAGGATTGTTCAATGGGGAGTAAAATTGGGTATTAAAATTGATGTCAGGCATGGGGATACAAAACAAAGCGAGAGAGTTAAACAAAGTAAAAATCCTCCCTCAATAATGATTACAACTCCTGAAACTGTACAGGCATTATTGATTGGAAAACGGCTTAGAGAACATCTGAAAAAGCTGAAGTATGTTATTATAGATGAAATTCACGAATTGGCTGGGGATAAAAGAGGGGCCCAATTAAGCATTGGATTGGAAAGATTGAGACTTTTATCTCCAAACTTCCAGAAAATAGGGCTTTCAGCAACTGTGAGCAATATTTCCGGTGTAAGGGATTATTTGTCTCAAAACTGTGAGACTGTAAGACTTGATGCTGACAAGAAGTATGACATTGAAGTTCTTAAAGCAAATCCTGAAGGAGAGGATTTAGAATATGCTGAAAAACAAGGGGTTGGTAAAGAAGTTGCGTGGGCTGTTAGAAAGATAAATGAAATAATAAACTGCTCAAAATCAACCCTTGTATTTGTAAATACAAGGCAGACTGCTGAGCTTTTAGGTTCAAAACTCAAAAGGATAAATGAAAAAGTAGAAGTTCATCATTCAAGCCTGAGTAAAGAGAGTAGGCTTTCAACAGAAGACGGGTTTAGAAAAGGAGAAATTAAAGCAATAGTCTGCACTTCTTCTATGGAATTAGGTATTGATGTGGGAGATATAGAAACTGTTGTCCAGTTTACTTCACCAAGAGAAGTTACGCGTTTGATTCAAAGGGTTGGACGTTCAGGACATTCAAAAGACAGGGTTTCAAAAGGGATTTTATTAACAACCAATACGCATGATTACCTTGAAGCTGTTTCAATTGTCCAAAATCTCAAAAATCTTGAGACTCTTGAGATTATTGAAAAGCCGTATGATGTGCTTATCCATGGGATTGTAGGATATTGTATGGATTTCAGAGACCCAAAAATAGAGTTTGTTTATAACTCAGTAAAAAAATCTCATGTTTATAGGAATTTGTCTAAAGAAGAATTTAGGAAAATTCTTGATTTCATGAAACAGGTTAATCTAATTGGAGAATTTGGGGATGTTATTGGCAAAACAAGAAAAGGCATGTTGTATTATTATGACAATTTAAGCATGATTCCCTCAATAAAAACATATTTTGTTATAAATGAGCAGAATAACTCAAAAATAGGTGTTTTAGACGAAGAGTTTGTAGCAGAGAATATTGAACTTGGAAAGCAGTTTGTATGTAGAGGGGAGCCTTGGAGAGTCACAAAGCTTGATGGAGATAGGATATTTGTAATAAGAATTGGTGCAACAAGCAATAATATTCCTGTGTGGGATGGAGAAAATATTCCTGTTCCATATTTGATAGCAAAAACAGCAGATGAATTAAGAAGCAAAATTAAAGACGAGTTCATTGATAGACAAAAAAAATATTTCCTTCACTCCGTTGATAGAATTTTTTTAGAGATAAATGGGGAATATTTAGTAGTCCATTCATCTTTTGGAACTAAAATCAACAAAACGCTCTATACAGCTCTTACAGCACTTCTATCATCAAAATACGGAATTTCTATCGCTTTGAAATCTGATGCTTACGGCGCTGTAATCAGACTCCCTGACAGAAATTTTGATGCTATTAATGCCTCACTTTTAAACATAGGTGAAGGGTGGCTTAAAGAGATTTTGAAGCTGTCTCTAAAAAACAATTCAAATTTTAACTGGACTTTTGTAAATGTTGCAAAACGTTGCGGGGTATTGAAAAAAAATGCTGAAATCAATAAGAGGATTGTGAAAAAGCTGATAGAAATTTATAAAGACAGCATAGTTTATGAAGAAAGCTTCAATGAAGAAATAAAAAAGCATATGGATATTGAAAATTCTGAGAAAATACTTGAAAAAATTAGGAAAAAGCTGATAAAGGTTGAAAGAAATGATGGTAATGTCTCTCCATTTGGTGAATTTTCATTAAAATTCCATTTAAATGAATTTGTAAACCCTGAAAATGCTTACAAGGAAGTGGTAGAACATGTAAAAAACCGATTAAAAAATAAAGTGTTTAGGTTTTATTGTATAAAATGTGGACAATACCTTGGAAAAAATACTTATATTTCTGCAAAAGATAAGATAAACTGTATAAAATGTGATTCGGGATTGATAACCTTCTTCCCTGAATATAAAGATTTTGAAAAAATAGTTAAAAAAATCGTAAAAAATAAAAAAATTATTGGTGAAGATATCAAAATAGCTAAAGATTTAGAAAAAAAAGCACATTTATATTTATCACACGGCAAAAAAACCTGTTTAATTTTTGCTGGTGTGGGTGTTGGGGCGACAAATGCTTATAGAATTCTATGCAGAGATTATGAAAATGAAGACGAATTGATTAAAGAGATAATTAGGAGAGAGAAAAATTATTTGAGGACGAGGGAATTTTGGAAAAATTAATTAAATTTAATTTAAAAATTTTAAAAGTCGTTCTTAGGTAATAGTGATTATTACTTTTATGTTTTTTCTTTGTCCATCAAACTCAAATAATAAAATATTTTGATATTCTTCTTTTAAAAGTTTATTATTTTTTAACTGGATTATTTATTTTTATTTAAAAAACTTATGCGGTGTGTTTAAAATCATTATTATCAATTAAATTATGGTTTTATTCTGAATAATTATGAAAAAAATATTTTATTTTATTTTTAATATATCCAATAAATAAATTTTAATTTTAGTGGGATATTATTCATGATTTTATTTTGGGGCAGATATTTTTAAAATTAAATGTTTTAATTATGATTTTTCAAAGATATGATTTATTTTTTGGGTGAACTATTAATTATATTTTTCGTTTGTAGAAATTTCAAAATGTCTATTTTTATCATTATGTGTGTTCAATTTTTGATTAAAATCTTTCCGTGAACTCTTTCCACAAGGTTTCTTTCTGTTAATTCGCTTAAAGTTCTGAATATTGTTGCTCTTGAAGCATATTTTTTAAAGGCTTCAATTATTTCAGAGGTTGTCATTTCTTTTTTTTGATTTAAAATCTCAAGCATTTGCTTACCCAATTCGCTCTTAAATTCTTTTTCAACTTTGTTTTTAAGATTTGAAAGGTTTTCCAAGGCTTCAAACCCAGATAAAACATTTTTATTGACATTTGAAACGTTTGTATTTATCTTTTCGTCGTGTTTTTTAAGCGCAGAAATAGTCATTATTTGATGTTCAATCATATTTATCTGGCCTTCCATTAGCATTTTTTGCTTTTCATCCATAAGACTTAGTTGTTTTGATATGTGCGAGAAAAGGCTTCCTAAATCACTTTGGTGTAGGTGTATCTCAGTCTTTTTTTGTTTTTGTTCTTCAGCTTCTTCATAACTCATAAAAAAATAAATGAATCAAGGATATATATTGCTTTCTGTTGTAAGGTATCAAAGTCTCAAAAGTCTCAAATTTTAGTGAGACTTTGAGACTTTCTTTTTATCAAAGTCTCAAAAGTCTCAAATTTTAGTGAGACTTTGAGACTTTCAGGATAATAATCTTGAGCCTCCTGGAATAAACGGCTCTATATCAGAAGGCTTAATCATCTCTAAGACGCCCGCATCATTCCCATAAACCTTAAGCTTTAATTTAGTTAAAACCTCAGAACCAAGGATTTTAGCGTCTTGTTGTCCAGGAGAAAGCCTGACAAAATATCTTGAATGTTTTTTTATAGCTTCATAAGGACCTGAGATAATCTGGTATTTGCTGTCTTTTATAAGTACACCAACAGCTATTTCAAGCACAGTATTATTAAAATAATTTTTCTTGCCATGTATCATAAAAGAGCCTCTTGCAAGATACTCCCCTGAAGGTCCACTTTTTTTAACCTGTATGGGCTCAACGCAATAAACATCAACATTTCCTAGCCCCTCTTTCCACGCTTTTGAATAAGAGGCAGTCTGTATTGCTGCTTCTTTTAGGGTATTTTCAGGTATTTTTTTTTCTTTTGATTTCACAATTGTAAATGGGGAACCGTGGATGTCCGCATGGAACACTTTATCATTTAATTCCATATATTTTCTTATTAAAATTTCGTTTTGTGAAGCATCTTTTCCTGAAACTACCAAATAATTGTCTGTTGAAATAAACCACCTATAATTTTCATACCATCTTGCTGGTGTTTTTTTCTCTATTTTTTTAAGCGAAGATTCTTTTACTGGAGAAGATTCTTCTTCTTTTTTTATCTGTTCTATTTTTGTTTTAGTTTCAAGCATTGCTGATTTGGCCCCTTCAACTTTTGCTTCTAATTTTTTAGAATCTTCATACTTTTCATTTATTACATACCCAACATCATCGTGCAAATCAAATTCATGGTCTTTTCCTTCAACATCAATAATTATTTTCCCGAGATGGGGTTCAATTAGTTTAATAATTTGGGCTTCATCAACACCCGCTTCTTTTTCCTGTTTTACTCTAAGTAATATATCTTCCCATGAATATCCGCTTTTTCTTGAAGAAAGTATCTTGCTTATTATATTCTGGATTACAAACTTGTTTCTCATGAGAAGTTCGGCTTCTGATTTCATCACTTTTGATTTTTTTTCGTATTCTTCAACGGTTTTTTTCTGTTCTTCATATCTCTTAACATACTCGTTTACCCTTAAATTGGTTTTTTTTGTTTTTTCTAGATTTTCTTTTGTTTTTTCATCTTTTGCAAAAAATTCGTCTACTGCATCATTAAATGAATTAAACTCGGTTAAATTTGTTTTTCCAAGATAAACTGGTGATGCGAACAACGGCAACCCATTTGAGTGTATTATGTTTGGTTCAGTATCTCCTGTTGCGATTTTTACAACAAGTTTCATAAGTTCATTGTAAAGCTTTGAAGCTGTTTTTTTGTTAATTTTATCTGGTAATTCATACTTGTCAATTCCTGAAATTGAAAGAATAAATTCAGAATAAACACCTCCCAACCCAATATCTATTGCTAAAAAACGCACTGCGTCTGCTTTCTCTGATTTTGACATAAGTTCTATGAATTTTGCTTCGTCAAGACTTCTTAAATCAGGCGTTGTGGTTGGAGGGTAAATATATTTTTCCTTTGGCTTTATTGTTCTGCTTGCCCATTTCTGGAATAACAAAGGTTGTATTATTATGTGATTAGAATCGCATAAAACTATGTTGCCTTTTGAAAAAAGTTCAAAAATTAAGATGTATGGTTCTTCATTAGAGGTCTTAAAATGAAGTTCAGCAATTCTTTGGGATTTTGGCTGGACTATTTTCAAAAGGACTGCGTTTTTTAGATATTTTCTTAAGAACATGCAAAAATGTGGGGGTACTTGCGGGAATTCTTTTTTATAATTGGTTAAATGCATCATCTCTCCTGATATTATATGCAGAACATATTCTCTTTGTTTATAAAAGTAAAAATAAAATTCTCCTTTTTCAGACTGATATACCTTTTGGAGCTTTGCTCCTGTAAGCAGTTCTTTAATTTCATTTATTACAGCCATTAAATCTAAAGATGACATTTCTCCTTTTTTCATTATATCTTACTTAAGCAGATTAACTTAATAATTTAACCTATGGAAACAGTTATAAATAAAAAAGTCCTTTACAGCTGTATGATCGAATTCTCTAAAAAGGGAGTAACTCCTATTGTAAGCATAATACTTATGCTTATGATAACAATTGCTCTTGCTGGCACAGCTTTTATATGGATATCTTCATTGAGTGAAAGAGGCCGTGGAGGAGCAGAAGGGGATATTACTGACTTAGAGAGGCAGACTGGCTCGAGATTTAGTGTTCTAAAAGCAGAATGCAATTCAACATCAGAGGGTGTAGAGCTTACATTTTTTAATGATGGAAACTCAAGAATTCTCGCTGGAAATGCAGTAATTGTAATAAAAAGGGGCGGAGAAGTTCTGGATTCTGTTATTGAAACAAGCTGGCCTGAACTTTCCGTTTCAGCCTTATATCAATACAACTTCACAACAGCAGCTAATTTAGAACATGGTAGGACATATTCAATGGAAATTACTCTTCCAGGAAGTGTTGCTGGCTCATCCTTCTGTACTGCTCTAAATTAGTTGTATTAACTTATCATTTTTTTTTGATGAATAGTTTTATATTGGTTATTTTGATGTGATTATAACATGGACAGTTTTGATTATTACAGAAAAGCCGGCAAAATAGCAAAAGAAGCAAAAGAATATTCTAAACTTCTGGTTAAGAACAATGTTTCTTATTCTGAACTCGCTGAAAAAATTGAATCTAAAATAAAATTCTTGGGAGGCGAGATTGGATTTCCTGTTAATATATCTGTAAATGAAATTGCTGCTCATGATACTGCCTATCCAGAAGACAAAAGAACACTAATTAAAGGAGATGTTGTGAAAATAGATATTGGTGTTCATGTTAAAGGGTATATTGCTGATACAGCTTATACTATTGAGGTTGGTTCAAATGAACATTCAAAACTTATTGAATCCAGCAGAGAGGCTCTTGAAAAATCCCAAAAAATGATAAAGCTGGGGGCAACGTATGGGGGCGTTGGTTCTGTTATACAGGAATCTATTAGAAAATATGGTTTTGTTCCGGTTAAAAATTTAAGCGGACACGTATTAAGCCAAAATGAACTCCATGGTTATGCAGAAAACATACCTAATTACGCAAATGGTTCAAAAACGATTTTTGAGGAAAACAGCGTGGTTGCTGTAGAACCCTTTGCAAGCACAGGGGCGGGCTTTGTTATTGATACAAGAAAAGGTGCCATATATAAATTACTCCAAAGAAAACCGATAAGAGTAGCAAAAGCCAGACAGATTTTAGATTACATTGAAAAAAACTACTCTACACTTCCTTTTTCAAAAACCTGGCTTTATAAAAAATTTGGGAATATTGATTTTATTATGAATTACCTTGAGAAAGCCGAGATACTTCACAACTATGCTGTTCTCAAAGACAGAATGGGGGGTTTTATAAGTCAGGCTGAAAACACCATGATTGTTAAAAAAGAGGGTGTTGAGATTACAACAGAATGATTTTAAAGTTTTTATGTTGAAATTAATTCTATGAACATAAACCTTTTTAGAGGGGGATTGACAGCAACGCTTAGTAAATATTATGGTGTTTCTAATGAAGAGCTGAACGGAATGAACGATGAAGAGTTTAAATCTTATTCTAATAATTTTGTTTCTGAGTTTATAAAAGTGGGTTACAAAGCGTACATTGAAATGCTTAAAACGGAAAATTTGCTTGAGAAAATAAAAGCATTAGGAGAGCCTGAAAATTTATTTGAAAAGCTTTTTAACATGAAATCAATAGCTGAGGAAGATTTGCTTAATGGTTCTCTTGAAGAAAAATTAAATTCAAGATTAAATTTAGAACAGGACATGGCCACTTTAGACGATGATTACGCCCCTAAACTAATTTTAAGTATATACAAGGGTTCTCCAAGAATTCATTTTATAAACCCAAAAAGAAATTTTACGGATTCAGGTTATCTTCTTAAAGTTTATATTGATTTTTTAAAAGCTTTGGAGGGTGAAGAAGTTGATTTGCTAAATTATAATTCTGAGGAGAAATTCAATTTTTTTACAATTGCAACTGTTCTTGTCTATGAAATTAACAGTGTATTGGGTTAGTTAATAGTTTTTTCTTCTTTGAGTGTTTTTAGTTTCTCTTCTTCAGCTTTTTTCTTTTTAAGCTCAATAATATATTCTTCTTCCTGTCTTTTTGGACAGTCAATATTAGGGCAGAATTTCCATGGACGCTTTCCAAACATAATAACAGATATGTAGTTTGTATTGCATCCTTCGCATTTTGAGGATAAAACAAGGAGCTTTCCTGTTTGTGGCAGAGGATAGCTGTTCTCACATTTTGGATATCCTTTGCATGCTATAAACCTCTTTCTACTTCCTTTTGAACGCACGATAATCATTTCTTCCCCGCATTTATTGCATGGGCCAACTATCCTGTCCTGAATAAGGGCTTCTCTTAATTTTTCACCTACTGCTTCCTTTTGATTTTCAATTGTTTTTATAACTTCTAAAAGAAGTTCCTTTGAGGTTTTAACAACTTCACTTAGGGTTTTCTTTCCCTGTTCAATATCATCCATATACTCTTCCAGCTGTGCTGTCATTTCCGGCTTTGTTATTTTTGGTGCGTATTCTTTCATAACTTCTGTTAACGCCATTGCTATATTTGTCGGTTCCATATTTGTTGCAAGAACATAACCTCTGTAAATAAGTTTCTTAAGAATATCGTGCCTTGTTGCTTTTGTCCCTAAGTTTAAATCGTCCATTAATTTAATCAATGAACCTTGTCCATATCTTCTAGGTGGCTGTGTTTCTTTTTCATTGCTGTTAATTTTCAAAATTTCAACAAGGTCTCCTTTCTTTAAGTTAGGAATTTCAACTTCTTCTTTGGAACTGTATTTGTAATATTTTCTCCATCCTGGTTCAATTACCCTGAATCCATTAATTGAGAATATTTCCTTTCCTGCTTCAAAAAGCATCCTTGCTTTTTCCTCAAGAGATGTGTCTGAAAGTGTTGCTATAAATCTTCTGAAAACCAGTTGGTACAACTTCCACTCCTGCTGTGAAAGTTTTGACTTATCTGCTGGCGCCACTGGATAAATTGGAGGGTGGTCTGTCGTTTTTTTCTTGCCTCTTGTAGGTATAATTTCCTTTTTCTCAAGAATTTCTTTTGCAAACTTTCCTAATGTACTTTGTTTTGAGAGTTCCTGAAGTAGTTCTCTTAATTTTATTGCTTCTGGGTAAACAGTATTTGAGGTTCTTGGATATGAAATAAGTCCTTTTAGATAAAGTGATTCTGCAAGCCTCATTGCATTTGCAACTGAAAAACCTATATTTGATGCAGCGCTTAAAAATGAGGTTGTATTAAATGGCGCTGGCGGTTTTGTCCGCTCCTGTTTTTTTTCTATTTCAATGACTTTTGCTGTTTTTTCTTTAAGATTCTGTATTCTTTGTGCTTCTTCTTTTTTCTTGATTTTAAAAGGGTTATGTTTTGCAGTAAATTTATTTTTACTAAATCCCAGATTTGCTGATATTTCCCAGTATCTTTCTGGTTTGAATACCATTCTTTCCTTTTCCCTGTCAGTTATTATTGCCAGTGTTGGAGACTGAACCCTTCCAACAGAGAGGTACATCCTCCCTAATCGCTGAGCTATGACTGAAATCAATCTGGTAAGTGCGGCCCCCCAATACAAATCTATTTCCCTTCTTGCATTTGCTGCGTCGCTCAAGTTTTTATCAGGGATTACAAGATTTTTATCTTCAAAAGATGCGATTATCTCGTCTTTCGTTAATGCTGAAAACCTTGCTCTTTTTAATTTTATTTTTGGGTTTTTTTCAACAGCAATATCAACAGCCTCATACCCAATAGCTTCTCCTTCCCGGTCATAGTCTGTTGCTATTATGAGTTCATCAGCTTTCTTTGCGTATTTTGCAATTAAGTCACAGACGTTTGGGAGGGTTTTTGTTATTATTTTTTCAGAGTTAACCAACTCTTCCATATCTGTTTTTGACCAGTCTGAAAAATCTTCTGAAAAATCATAATTTAGTATGTGTCCGCTCATAGGAACTATAACCCAATCCTTATGGGTCCAGACAGGAACCTCTTTTTCTTTTGTTTTTTTTGCCTTATTCTGGCTTAAGAACTCTGACAGTTTTTCTCCGGCCATAACTTTTTCTGACACAATAAGTTTCATAGATAATCTATTGATTTTAATCGTATTTTTAAATGTTTTGACAGAAATGCTGTATATATCTTTAATTCAAATCTTTGTATATTGCGCCTTTAGGTGTTAATGTTGATTTCTTTAAACTTAATTTACTTATCTGAAATGTTCCGAATGACTTGTTCCTGTTGTCGTTGATATATTGCAATAGTTCTTTTTTCTTTAACTGCGTTCTCGTTCTTGCTAATGTTAAATGTGCTGGATGACTATCTGCTTTAATTTTTAAATTATTTAACTTTTCAACGAGTTCTGTTCTTGTTTTTTCAAGTTCTTCTGAATTTATAGCTACAGAGATTACTCTTAAAAACTGAGGACTTATTGCTTCCAAACCTTTCATTTCTGCCTGAAAAAGGGTGTTGTGGTTGATTTCGTTTAATAACTGCAAAATCTCATCTTTCTGAGACTCTGAGATTTCTCCGAGAAATGCAAGAGTAATATGTAAACTCCCTTCTGCAACTAGTTTAAGTGAAGTATCAATATTTCTGAGATTTTCAATTACAGACTTAATTTCATTATTTACAGGAACATCCACTGCTATGAACGCTCTCATTTTTCTTCTCCCATCTATTCTTGTCCCTTGTTTCAAGCTTATTCATTGTTTCATTAAACGCTTCATCCATATCAATACCCATTGAATTAGCTATACATATTAAAGCGAAAAGAACGTCGCTTACTTCTGAACTTAATTCCTTTTTATCCTCTGTTGGTTTTTTCTTTTTTGAACCGTGAAGATGGCTGATTTCCCTTGATAACTCGCCAACTTCTTCTGTTAAGCATGCAATGCATTCAAACGGCTTAAAATAGCCCACCTCATATTGTCTAACCCAGTTATCAACCCTATCCTGAACTTCTTTTAATGACACGAGTAGTATAAGCATATGAAACAATAAAAGATTATCTCCTTCTCAAAACCATTTTTGAAAGCAAACAGGAAGTATGTTTATCACATTTTCTTGGAGTGTAATCAAAAGCAAACCCTTTTGAATATTTTTCAAGAGATATATCAAAGGGACAGATAATTTCTTTTTTATTTGGAAAAATACTGAGAAACCTGCATTCAGGTATTTGTTCCTTGTTTTTTCCGTATATCACCCCTCTGTTTGAGATATGCAATTCTTTTATATTTCCGTTATAATTATTAACAAAATCCTGAATAACACTTGCGTATTCTTCCAAAGGAATTGTTGAATCATTGTCTTTCCAATAACTTCCAGTGTCAGCAACATCTCTGATGCTGGATATAAAGAACTTTTCGCAGCTGTAATTCTCAGCCATTAGGGCAGTTTCCATAAGTTCGTCAATATTATCTTTTCTTAGCATATAAAGCACTGTTAGTGGGAAATTGACTTTTTTGACTTTTGAAAGGGGTTTTTCACTTGAATAAGAACCATAAACACCGATCCTTACACTTGTGTTTAATAAATTAACTTTTTCAAGACGTTTAATCCCTGCCCCATTTGTGTATATTGTGGTTCTGAGATTTTTTTTGTTGTTAAAATCAATTAGTTCTTCAAGGTTTTCATGCAGAGTTGGTTCTCCGCCAAGCAAAGTAACCTTCTGGATAAAATTTTTATAATTAAGTATAACTCCTTTATATTCCTCAACAGACATTTCTTCTTTTCCCAATCCATGTTCATAAAAACACCCTTCGCATCTTAGATTGCATTTATTTGTAATAAAAACCTGAAGGGTATTAACCGGAGCCACATGAACCTCCACCCACACGTTTGGATTATAATTTAAACGGTTTTCTTTCAGCATACAATTATTCTATTTTAAGAACTTATTAAGAATAGGTTAATTTGAAGATAAACTAATTGGTTTATCTACTAACAGATATATTTACAGGAACAATTTCAAAGGCTTAATGTGAAAACATATAAATCTTGATGTCTGTTATTTCTTTAATATGCTGGACATGAACTTAATAAGAGATAAAACAGATTTTGTGAGAGCTAATTTTGAAAGAAGAAAAAATCCTTCAATAATAAAAATGCTTGATGATTTGCTTGATTATGATAAAAAGTGGAGAGTCGCCTTGCAGGAAGCTGAAAAACTCAAAGCAAAAAGAAATGCTATTTCAAGAAGTCTTGGAGGTGTTTCCCAAAAAGATAAAGAAGCAAAAATAAAGGAAACAAGGGAGATTACAGATAAAATAAATAAAATAGAGATTAAGGTTGTAAAATTTGAGGAGAGGGTAAATGAACTTAGAAAGCTTCTTCCAAATCTGATCCATGAAAGTGTTCCTTATGGTTCTGATGACAGTGAAAATGTTGAAATAAGAAAATGGGGTAAATTTCCTGAATTTGATTTTAATCCAAAAAGCAGTACTGAAATACTTGAAGGTCTGGGGATTGCTGATATTGAAAGGGCTGCAAAGGTTTCCGGTTCAAGATTTTATTATCTTAAAAATGAACTTGTGCTTCTCAATTTGGCTCTGCAGAGATTTGCTCTTGAACATTTATTCAAAAAGGGCTATGAACTTATTGAGCCTCCTTTCATGATTAAAAGAAAAGCTATGGAGGGTATGGTTCCGCTGTCTGATTTTGAAGATGTAATATACAAAGTAGAAGGAGAGGATTTGCATCTTATTGCAACTGCTGAACATCCACTTGGTTCAATGCATATGGATGAAATAATTGAAAAAGAAAAGCTTCCTCTTAAATACGCGGGTGTGAGTCCCTGTTTTAGAAAAGAAGCTGGCTCTCATGGGAAGGATACAAAAGGGATATTCAGGGTTCACCAGTTTGATAAAATCGAACAGTTTATTTTCTCAAAACCAGAAGATTCCTGGACGTTTCATGAAGAATTGATAAACAATGCCGAGGAACTTTACAAAGCCCTTAAAATACCTTACAGGATTGTGAATATATGTACTGGGGATTTGGGTGTTGTTGCTTCTAAAAAATATGACTTAGAGGGATGGTTTCCTGGGCAGGGGAAATATAGAGAACTTTGTTCATGTAGCAACTGCACTGATTATCAGTCTAGAAGAGCAGGTATAAAGTACCGCCCCGAGCCTCATTTAAAATCTGAATATATACACACACTTAATGCTACTGCTGTTGCAATACAAAGAACAATATGCTGTATTATTGAAAATTATCAAACAAATGAGGGTTTTAGAATACCAAAAGTTCTTCAGGAATATATGTTGGGTATTAAAGAAGTCAAATTAAAAAATAAACAAAAAGCTTAAAAACATAACAGAAGGTGCTTTTAAAATGACAAAGATATTAGCTGCAAGCGACATTCATGGAGATAGAAAAGCAATAGAGCGGATTGTAAAAAGAGCCGGGGAGAATAAAGTTGATGTAGTAGTTCTCTGCGGTGATATTCTTTTGAGTGATTTTGATGCTGACAACATGGTTGGACTTCTTGCTGACAATGGTATTGAAACCCTTATCATTCCAGGAAATCATGAAACTGACGCTACTGTTGAATTTCTTTCAGCATTATACAAACCTTTAATCAAAAACATTCACTGCAAAACACATGTAAAAAATGATGTTGGTTTTTTTGGGTGCGGAGGGGCGAATATTGGTTTGTTCCAGCTTGATGATGCATATACAAAAAATAAATTAAAATACAGCCATGAAATAATAAAAAATCTTAATAAAAAAATAATGGTGACTCATGCTCCTCCTTTTGATACAAAGGTTGATGATTTGGGAGTTCCTGCTGGGAGTGAAGGTGTTAGAGAGGCCATTGAAGAACTTCAGCCTGATTTATGCTTATGCGGACACATACACGAAACCGCCGGACTTACAGATAGGATAGGAAGAACAAAAATAATAAATGTAGGTAAGAATGGGGTTATTATAGATATATGATGAAAGCGATTATAATAACAGGAACCCCGGGCACAGGAAAGAAAACTCTTGGAAAAAATCTTGCTAAAAAATTAAAATATGATTTTATTGATATCCACGATTTTATCAAAAAGAATAAAGTATTAATTATAAAAAGGGATTTTTTGGGGGATTGTGATGTTATTGATATTAATAAATTCAAAAAAAAGGTTGAGGATTTAATTAAAAAATCAAAAAACAAACTGGTGGTTTCTTCTCATTTGATTCACAATATAAATAAAAAATATGTTGATATTTGTTTTGTAACAAGATGTTCTCCTGATATATTGAGAAAAAGATTATTTAAGAGGGGTTATTCTTCTGCAAAAATAAAAGTGAATGTTGAGGCTGAGGCTGTTGATGTTTGTTTAATAGAAGCTCTTGAAAAAAAACACCGTGCGTGTGAAATTATAACAACGGGGACACAAAAAGAAACTCTTGAAAAAGCGTTAAAAGGTTTAAAGAGTCCTAAATACGGCTTTGTTGACTGGATAGGAAAGATTTAGATTTTTAGAAGTTTCTTTGCGTTGTTGTATAATATGTCTTGTTTTTCCTCTTCACTTATTTCTGAAAGGTTAATCATCCCAATCTGCCATTCAAGAGAAGATGTTGATGTTCTGAAATCTGAACCGAATAATATTCTTTTACCAAAACCCTCCTTAACATACGTTTCTATTCTATGAGGCCCTTGTCCATAAGATGTTTCAACATATACATTTTTATTATCCTTTAAAACAGCGAACCTATCGTGTCCCATAAAGTCATCGTCTTCTTTCATATGTGCTATTACAAATTTTCCTTGGGGGAACTGTTCGGCCAGTTTGCTTATTGGTTTTACTTTTGCCCTCCATCCCGTGTGTATCATTATTAGTTTATCATTATCAACCGCATGTTTAACATAAGGAATTATTTTTTGTGTGTAATAATCTTTTGTTGCATTATCCAGCACAGGAATAAATTTTATTATTTTGATTTCTGGATTTTCAATAAAATCTTCAAGCCCATCACATTCAGGGCTAATCCATGGCGCTGGGATAATATTTTTTTTGGATTTTATCTCTCCAAGAAATCTAAGATTTATATTGATGAGTCTTTGCAGAACATTTTTGATGTAATTTCCTGATTTTGGGAGTACTCCATTTGCCCACTCTTCAGGTTTATTATTTAATTCATGAAGGAGTTGTTCGAATGTAAACTCTCCAAAGTCATAAGGTATGCATACTGCTGTTTCTATATTATATTTTTTCAGAACTTTGGAGTATGTTTCAGCTTGCAATGCTAAATGAGTGTGAAAGTCAATTATTCTATTCATGTTACTTTGTGTGTAACATAGTTTTATTAAGTTTATTATCACTTTTATCTGTATGTTAAAAGAACTTGATGAGTTTATGGGGCAGATGGGTGTTGAAGCTATTATCCTCCATGGAAAGTTCAATGATACAAATATATATTACCTCACAAAGAACAAGGTAACTTCTTCTTCATTTGTTATAAAAACTATTGGTAAAAAACCTGTGCTTCTTACATGGCCTGAAAAAGAGTACTCCGGTGATGTAAGATACTATACTGATTATGATATAATTTCAAAAACAAGGGAGTTTGGCAGAATAGACGCTTATATGAATTGTATTAAAAGAATAATGGAAGAGGAGGGCATTGAAAAATTTTCTGCGTTTGGTTCTGTTCCAGGAAAATTATTTGACAGGATGAAGTCTAATGGGATAGGTATTGATTATCCTGAAATAAATCCCGTCTCTATTGCGAGGGCTACAAAAGATGATGAGGAGATATCATTTATGAAGGATACAGCAAAAAGAACTTCAAAAGTTATGCAGAAAACAATTGACTACTTCAAAGACTCTAAGACAGATTCTAATTTTGTTTATAAAAACAATGAAAAGGTTACTGTTGGCGATGTCAAAAAATACATCAAGATTAACATGGTTATTGAAGGGCTTGAAAATACGGACGATATGATTGTTGCTTCAGGCCCAAAATCTTCGAATATGCACTATAAAGGAGATGATTGTGTTCCTATTAAATCTCATTCACCAATAGTTATTGATTTATATCCTCGTTGTCATGAAAGCCTTTATTTTACAGACATGACCCGCACAATTGTAATAGGTAATGTTGATAAAGAAGTCAGAAAAGTCTACAGTGATGTTATAAACACATACGATTATGTTGCCGATAAGATACTTGAAGATGTACAGATAAAGGACGTTTTTGATGGGGCGTGTTCATTTTTTGAATCAAAAGGACATATGACTTACAGGAAGGATGAGAAAACTAAAGAGGGGTTTATACATCAGCTTGGACATGGTGTTGGCTTGGACATACATGAAAACCCAAGTATTGGAATGTTCAATAATGAAACTTTTAAAAATAACATGATTTTTGCTGTTGAGCCGGGATTATATTTCCCAAACAGATATGGAATCCGGGTTGAAGATACCCTGCTTATTAAAAATAACAAATTACATAATCTTATTGCTCTTGAAAAAAGGTTATAACACATGAAGAAATTAGTTATTTTTTCTGTTGCTGGCATTCTGCTAATCTTTTTTCTTTCGAATAATATCCAATACAAAGAAATGGATGTTCTGAATAAAAATGATGTTGGTTCTAATGTGTGTGTTAATGGTTATGCTAAAAATGTATACAACGGGGAGGGTTATGTCTTATTCAATTTATTGAATAATATTTCAAATGTTAAGGTTGTTTTCTTTAGAGATATTTTTGTTAACAAATCTACAGACATTACTGTTTGCGGTAGAGTTGATTTTTACAAAGGTGAGATTGAAATAAAAGGACATAAACTTATTTAACCAAACAAGTGCTATTATTAACTATGAAAACGCCTGAAAAAAATAAGTTCAAAATCAGATTTATTGATGTTGTTTTCATAATTATACTTGCTTTGAGCATACAATTCATAGCAAATTCCAGCAGTTTTTGGGGTTATGTACAGTTTGCTGTTATTTATTTGATTTTTATTGACTACTGGTTTGAAACAAACAGCTCAAAAGGTAAGGAAAAGCATGATGATTATGAACTTTTCATTGATTTTGGTGTTATTGTTCTTATTTTTTCAACGGTTTACTTTGCTGTTCTTGAATCTTATGCTTTTTACATAGCTTTTGCCTTTTTCTTTTTAATAGATGCTGTTTCAACGTATATTGAGTATAAAGTCATGAAAGAGGATGTATGGAGGATATGGAAAAAAATGTGGGTTACAAATGATATTATAATGTGTGTTGTTCTTTCAACTCTTGGAATTTTGGTTCAGGAAGGATTAATGTCTAATATGTTTGCGTTTATTACCATGTCTGTGCTTTATTTCTTCTTAAGAGGGTATGTATCTTATAAAACAAAAATAAGGTTTACCTATTTTAACTAGTTTTTATTAACTTTTAGTTATTTTATATAAAAATATGATTAGTGTCCTGATAGGGATTATCTTAGGATGTTTTTCTGGTATTGTTACGGGGGTTATCCCTGGAATACATATAAATTTAGTTGCTTCTTTTCTGATTTTTTTTGCTTTTTCAGAAAACAGTCTTTTTTGGATTTGTTTTATAACTGCTATGGCTGTTTCGCATAATTTTTTTGAGTTTATACCTGCACTTTTATTAAATATACCTGAAGATGGAAGTGAACTTGCTTCTGCAAAAACGTCGAGTTTTCTTTATGAAGGCAGGATTATAGAAGCATTAAAGCTTACAAGTATTGGAAGCCTTGGTGCTCTGCTTCTGTGCATGGTTGCTTTGTTTTTTCTTTCAGAAACTATAAAATTTCTTCAATTAAATCTTAAACAGTTTGTAAAGATGTTTTTAATATTTATATCGGCGAATATGATTTTTGCTGACAGGCCGAAACAAAGTTTTTTTGTTTTTATGCTTTCGGGAGTTCTTGGTTTTGCTGTTCTAACAAATGATTTATTGAAGCAGCCTCTGCTTGCCCTACTTACAGGACTCTTTGGGTTGAGTTCAGTGATATCAAACATAAGTAAAAAAGTTGATTTTCCAAAGCAGATGAAAAATGTTGCTGTGGATATTAAAAGAAGTGTGGTTGTAAAAAGTCTTTTTTCGGGTGTTCTTGCGTCTGTTATACTTGGTTTTGTTCCTGGTTTAGGCCCTTCACAGGCGAGTTATATATCTACAAGTATTTCAAAAAATAAAACTC
>JAQUSD010000037.1 GCA_028715295.1 Candidatus Nanoarchaeia archaeon | reverse complement strand
TTCCAATCTGTACAGGTATCAGTCTTGAGGGATTATATTGGAAAATAATCATATCATAATTATTGATTAGGTTGTAGTACATCACATTCTCATTAACTATAGTATACTCACATTCATTCCCAGATATGCACCCAGTGCAATACATTTCATTTTCCGTAAAAGCAAGCCTTATATCTCCGTCAATATGATGTCTGAAATCATCATAACAGAAACTAACTGAACCTCCAAAAATTCTTCTGCATCTATCCTGAAGTTTCTGTTTTTCAACATAAGTCTCCCCATAAGGGAATCTTGATAAAGAATAAATCTGATTTTCTGATATACTTTGCGCTTGTCCAACAGAGAGCAGTCTTTTCCATATTCTTAACTCATCAATAAGTCCTGTAAATGTATCTCCTAAAAATATTTTTTGGTCTCCTAAAAATACAATCACACTTATGAGGGAAGAGTCCTCAATTCCATCTACATAACATTTTATTTCATAAGTCAAATAGTTGTATGTAATTAAAATATAATGCCATTTATTGTCGTTAATAACAACATTTCCTGAAACTTCAGTATTAGTATATTTATTCTTTATTTTCAATTTCCCATCTGAAATAAATAGTTCCATCCCTGCTTGACTTTCAGATAATGATTCAGTTGAAAATATTGTTCCTGAAGAAGACGAAGTTTTAATCCAAGCTCCAAATGAAAAACCTGTTGCAAGAAAATTTGCGAGTGAAAAATCAGATAAATGACTCATGTACTTAAATTCAACTTGTCCATCCCCTGAGAAAGATATGCATTCTCCCTGAAGACATCCTGAGGAAACAGTGTTTGCATTTACAAATACAGCTTCATATTTTCTAAGATTTTCATACTGTGTGTCATAAGCCTTCCCAGAACTTATCGTGTTGGTGTCAAAAGAAAAATGAATAACTACATCATCTACTGAAAAATCAAGTCTAAGGTATTCACATACAGGATATTTACACTCAGGATAACATGTTGGATTTCTTGTATTAACTCCAGGTTCATCATAAGGTAATGAAGGAATTAAATAACCTTCCCTAAATATTTGTCCGGCCTGCCAGTCAACACACTGTTTATTTATTCCTGCAAAAGAATCATAGCTTACATCAAGACTATCTTTGAAACCTGCACCCATTTTTGAAGGCAAAGCAGATATTGAGCTTGTTTCAGGCTCTATGCCTCCAATTTCAAGAGCAGGTCCTTTAACAGGATCACAAACATAATTTCTGGATTTCATTCTTTTTTTAAACACATTGCATCCAGTTTCGTCACATAAATTAGTTCCTAGACTTGGCTTGTAAAAACACCATCTTGTTGTGTAATCTGTTTCACTGCATTCTTCATATTCTGTTGAGCCGGGCATAAGGCATAGCTCTGCTCCTGGCTCAGGGCAGATTATTGTTTTTGCAGTAATTCCTCCATCACTGCATGCTATGTCATATATACATTCATCATATTGTGATAATGTGTTGTTCTTATAACAAAATCCGTATGCTCCTTGAGGCACAATGTTGTTTAAAATAATTCCCTGATATTTAAGTGTATTAACTGCCCCTCCCGTAAATGCATTTGCAGGACTTGTAGAAGCATATGTTGTTGATTTGTCACATGTTCCAATAGGTTTTTGTTCAGTAATCCCAAATTCATTTGTTATAGATATGGGATTAACTGGATCTAAAATATGTGCATCATTATATACACAATATTCTCCTGAACAAGTTCTTGCTTCATAACAAACTGGATTTGCAGGTGTTCCTCCATCAATTGAAAATATGCTGTTTGGGCATGCATTAAACCTGTATTCCATCACATTTGTACCAAGGGAAGGGTTGCATGTGAAACTATAAGCACATCCTTCTTTTGTTTCATCATAATTTGGGTCTGTTAGAGATGGGCATGAAACAGTTGCAATAACACTAGGGTTAGTTCTATAAATATTTAGCCCTGTTGTTGGTTGTGTAGAAGCAATTCTGTTGCAACTTGTTGCTATACAGCTTCCTGTTGAAAATACCCCATCGCAGTCTGTTTTATCAACACAAGGACATGCGTTTAGATATTCTTCATTCATACTATTGGCGATATAAGGTTCTGTATCAATTACGAGTTCGTAAATATAATATGGATAATATTGGCCAGAAGGGCGGAGAAGATACTTCCTTTCTCCTTCATTAGCAGCTATGCCTGCATATACCCATTTGTCAGATTCTCCAAATTGAGAAGGACTTGAAATGCCCCTTAATGATGCTGAGGTAGTATAACCTGTAATGGTTTTGATTAAAACAGCGCCTGCAAAAGGATTTCTTATGTCGGGTAGTGAAGTATACGCATATACATTAACGTAAGGACGTGTATATGTAGGAGACCAATATGTAAAAAGCTGCTTTGGAACAGGGAATGCGTGCTGTCCTGGTCCGTCACAGGGGTCCAAATCAGCCCATCTTAACATCAGATAACCTGGCTGTGGATTTGTTGTTGGTTTATACTCATATACAATGCCACTGCCCGAAGTACTTGGATCCTGACTTATATAATACGGGGTGTTGGTTGTTATTCTCTGTGAAACCCCTGAATAATAAGTGTAAACCCCAAGCATTGCATGATAAAACTTGTTATCAAAATTACCATAATCCGTGCCTGTTTTAAACTCAGCAAACGGACAGCATGTTATTGCTTCCCTCTCACAACGTTCTTGAGAGTCATCTAAAAGACATGCAATATCCTGCAATGGCCATGAAAGCTCGCAGTAATTTTTATACTGTGAGTATGTTGAACATCCAATGCCTTCTGCAAACCATGAAGAAGATTTAGTCAATGCATATGTCATTTTTCCTTTAACACCACAGAAACCCACATCCATGCCAAACTTTGTTCCTGAATAAGGTAAAAGCTGTGCTTCAAACCTATTTGGGTCATAATAGTAATAAGGATAATTTGATATTTTACAAGCACTGCAAGAAGATGTTATGCATGCTTCTAAATGCTCTGCTCCAACAACATTATAGGATTTATAAACCGTTTGTATGGGAGAATAATCATAGCATGTATAAAATGCATTATAATCTACATATCTAACACTATGTATTGTTGTTCCGGACGTTTTAGAAGAATCAATTCCAAGCCCCTCGGGGAATTTACAAATTGACAATGAAGCAGCGCATGCTACTGATATTGAAACAGACAGTATAACCACTAAAAAAAGATTTCTGTTCATTTAACCCCTCCCGTAAAATATTTTAGCAGTATTTCATACACTCTTTCATTAGAAAATTTCTCAAAATTATTACTGCCCGTATATATTACTCCCTCTCTAAACTCGTCTGAAAATTTTCTGTATTCCAAGACTGACAAAAGTAGCATATCTGGATTAATTCTTGAAATTTCATGATAAAATATTTTTCCACCAAGCAAGGTTATTAAAAAATCATTTGTATAGGGGGGGGTATCACTATAAAATATATGTAGTTCAGTTCTTAAAACAACAACCCTTGCAAAAACCAGGATTGTGGTTGAAATTAATAAAATTAAAAGTATTTTTCTAGTTGTGGAATAGAATTTTTTTAACATGGAACATCCACCTCAAAATAAGTTATTTCAGTTGATTCACTCTTAGAAT